>JAKOZZ010000247.1 GCA_029779755.1 Pseudomonadota bacterium | reverse complement strand
GCGGGTTCGCCTCGATGACCGCGCGGTTGTTGGCCGCGCGCGCGAGGATCGTCTGGTGCATGGTCGGCACCGCGGTGTACCAGGTGGGACGCGCCTCCTCCATCCACGCGAAGAACTTCAGCGCGTTGAACCCCGGCGTGCAGCACACCTGACCGCCCGCCGACAGCGGTGCGAGGATGCCTGCGATCAGGCCATGGATGTGGAACAGCGGCATGATGTTCAGGCCGCGGTCGGCCGCGCTCAGCGACAGGAACCCCCGGATGTTGCGGGCCGACGCGCAGACGTTCGCCTGTGACAGCGGCACGATCTTCGGACGCGAGGTGGTGCCGGAGGTGTGCAGCACCAGGGCCACGTCGTCGGGCTGCGCCGGACCCGGCTGGGCGGCGGGCGCGGCCGGCGCGCCGGAGGTGTCGCGCAGCGTGAACGCACCGGCGCCGCGCGCCGGCTGCGGCTGCAGCTCGATGATGCGCACCCCCAGCCGCCGCGCGACCTCGATCGCCGCCGACGTGCTGCCCGCCTCGACGACCAGGCCGCGCGCGTTCAGATCGGACAGGTAGAACTCGAACTCGTCGGCCCGGTAGGCCGGGTTCAGCGGCGCCGATCCGGCATACGCGGCCACGGCGATGAAGGCGGTCGCCATCTCGGCGCCGTTGGGCAGCACGATGGCCACCCGGTCGCCGCGCCCGATGCCCATCGCGTTCAGCGCGCGGCCGGTGTCGGCGACCAGGGTGCGCAGGCCGCCATGCGTGAGGGGCACGCCGCCCGGTGCGGTCAGGGCCGGCGCCGCGTCGGCGCCGGTGCTCAGGAGGTCGATCAGGGTGCGTTGGGGGGTCATCGTGAATCCTGCGCCAAGGGGTTGAAGTCAGGCACCGGGCGTTCGAGGCCAGGCACCGGGCGGTCCGGGGTCAGGCGTCGCGCGGCCGGATCTCCAGCCGGCCCTGCTGCGTGTCGAGCGTGTGCGCCAGCAGCGCCGCGCACGCGTGGATCGCGTCGATGCGCGGGGTGTCGGTGCCGGTCATGCGGGCCAGTTCGACCACCGACCCGAGCAGCGCGTCGAGCTCGAGCGCGCGTCCACGCTCCACGTCCTGCAGCATGGAGGTCTTGTGCTCGCCGACCGCCTCGGCGCCGGCGATGCGCTTGTCGAGCGAGATGCGGAACCGCACGCCCAGCTTCTCGGCCACCGTCTGCGCCTCGCGCATCATGCCTTCGGCCAGCGCGCGGGTCTGCGGAAAGCGGCAGATCTGGGCCAGCGTGGCGTGGGTGAGCGCACTCACCGGGTTGAACGTGAGGTTGCCCCACAGCTTGAGCCAGATCTCGCTGCGCAGGTCGGTCGACACCGGCGCCTTGAAGCCCGCGCGGGTCAGCGCCTCCGACAGGCGCAGCGCACGGGCCGACTTGCCGTTGTCGGGCTCGCCGAGCGAGAAGCGGTTGCCTTCGATGACTTTGACCACGCCCGGTTCGATCAGCTCGGACGCGGGGTAGACGACCGAGCCGATCACGCGATCGTTGTCGACGTGCGCGGCGATCGCACCGTCGGGGTCGACCGCCGTGACGCGCCGCCCCTCGTACGGCCCGACCAGCCGGTGGAAGTACCACCAGGGAATGCCGTTCTGCATCGTCACCAGCGCCGTCTCGGCACCGAAGAGCGCCGGCAGGTCGGCCGCCACCGCGCCCACCTGATGGGCCTTCAGCGTCAGCAGCACGTAGTCCTGCGGCCCGGCCTCGGCCATCGACTGCACCGCGCGCACCGACGACACCGCGTGCGCGCTGCCATCCTCCTCGATCAGGCGGATGCCCGACGCGCGCAACGCGGCCAGGTTGGCACCACGCGCGATGAAGGTGACGTCCTCGCCGGCGAGCGCGAGGCGCGCGCCCAGGTAGCCGCCGATCGCACCGGCGCCGACCACTGCAATCTTCATGTCCGAACTCCCGGCATCGACTCGAGGTTGCGCATGCGGCCGCTCAGTTCCCGGCGGCGGCATCGGCCGCCGACGTGAACGCATCGGCGAAGAACTCGTCCTCGGGCAGGCGGCACGACGCGACGAAGTCGGTGCGCGCGCTCTCGACCACGACCGGTGCGCCACACGCGTACACCTGATGGCCGGACAGGTCGGGGAAATCGGCCATCACCGCGCGATGCACGAAGCCCGTGCGCCCGGTCCAGCCGTCTTCGGGCAGCGCATCGGACACGACCGGCACGTAGCGGAAGTCCGGCAGCTCGCGCGCCCACCGTGCACACAGATCGTTCATGTACAGATCGGCCGGGCGGCGCCCGCCCCAGTACAGCGTCATCGGCCGCCGCACGCCCTTGTGGATCGCGTGCTCGATCAGCGCCTTGATCGGGGCGAACCCGGTGCCGCTGGCCAGCAGCACCATCGGCTTGGTGCTGTCCTCGCGCAGGAAGAAGGTGCCCATCGGCCCTTCGATGCGCAGGATGTCGCGCTCCTTGAGCGCCGGCTGCACGGCGCCGAACACCATGTCGGTGAAGCGCCCGCCCGGCATGTGGCGGATGTGCAGCTCGAGCTGCTCGGCCAGATGCGGTGCACAGGCCATCGAATAGCTGCGGCGCGCACCGTC
>JAKOZZ010000244.1 GCA_029779755.1 Pseudomonadota bacterium | reverse complement strand
CGTGCGGGTGATGGACCTCGCCTCCTTCTACGAGCGCGAGAAGGGACTGCTCAAGATCGACAACGTGCGCGCGAGCTGGCTGATCTTCGGGCAGGGCTTCGACCAGGGCGCCACGCGCGACGTGGTCAAGCGCATGTTCGACATCGTCGTGAGCCTGGCGCTGCTCACCGCCGCCCTGCCGATCCTCCTCGTGACGATGGTCGCGATCGTCGTCGAATCCGGCTGGCCGGTGTTCTACCGCCAGGAGCGCGTGGGCCAGGGCGGCAAGCCGTTCCAGATCATCAAGCTGCGGTCGATGCGCCAGGATGCCGAGAAGGACGGCAAGCCCCGCTGGGCCGGCGCCAACGACGACCGCGTCACGCGCGTCGGGCGCTTCATCCGCATGACCCGCATCGACGAGCTGCCCCAGCTCTACAACGTGCTGCGCGGCGACATGAGCTTCGTGGGCCCCCGGCCCGAGCGCCCGTACTTCGTCAGCCAGCTGATCGACGAGATCCCCTACTACGACGTGCGCCACAGCGTGAAGCCGGGCGTGACGGGCTGGTCGCAGGTCCGCTACCCGTACGGTGCCTCGGTCGAGGACGCCCTGGCCAAGCTGCAGTACGACCTGTACTACGTGAAGAACCATTCGCTGTTCCTCGACCTGCTCATCCTGGCCGAGACCGCTCAGGTCGTCCTTCTGGGCAAAGGCGCTCGCTAGCCGCCGTGCCCAAGGGTCCTGCCCTCACGTGTGACCGGGCCGCCCGGCCTGGCGCGCACGCGCTGCGCGCCGCACCGACGACGCCCCGGCCATGCTGATCTCGTTCGCCATGCTCGGCTTCGCCCTGGCGGCCCTGTCGTATCTCGGCCTGGCGACCCTGCTGCTGTTTCGCGGCGCGTCCAACGCGACCGGGCGGATCTTCATCGCGGCGATCGCCGCGCAGACGTTCTGGGGGGCATCGATCGCCCTGACGATGGCCGGCCGGCCGATGCCCGTCGCCGTGATCGGCGCGGCCGAAGCCGCCCGTCTGTTCCTCTGGATCCTGCTGCTCGTGTCCCTGATGCGCAGCGCGGCCGACAGCCGCCGCTCCGACCGGAACGATGCGCTCACGCGGGTCGCGCGCGCCGGGCTCGTGGCGGCCGCGACCGTCGCCGCCGGCACCCTCGCCACCGAGATCCTGGCCTTCGGCGAGCCGCCGGCATTCACCGTGCGCGTGTTCGGATCGGTGATCGCCCTCGTCTGCCTGGAGCAGGTCTACCGGAGCAGCGACGCCGGCGGGCGCTGGGCGATCAAGTTCCTTGCGATCACGATCCTGGCGCTGTTCGGGTTCGACCTGCTGATGTACAGCGAAGCGCTGCTGTTCTCCAGACTCAACCCGGCGCTCTGGACGGCGCGCGGCTATGCCAACGCCCTCCTCGTCCCGCTGCTCGCCGTCGCGACCGCCCGCAACCAGGCCTGGAAGCTGCAGATCTCCGTGTCGCGCGACGTGGTCTTCCACACCACCGCACTGACTGCGGCGGGCCTGTACCTGATGCTGATGGCCGCTGCCGGATACTGGGTGCGCGACTTCGGCGGCGAGTGGGGCGCGGCGATCCAGGCCCTCATCCTGTTCGTGTCCGCGATCGCCGTTCTGGTGCTGCTCATGTCCGGGCAGGTGCGTGCCCACGTGCGCGTGCAGCTCGTCAAGCACTTCTTCCGGCATCGCTACGATTACCGCGCCGAGTGGCAGAAGCTCACGCAGCTGCTCTCCGAAGCCCCCGGCCAGGACGGGGCGGAAGGCGAGCCGCTCGAGGTCCGGGCGCTGCGGGGCCTCGGCGCGCTGGTCGAAAGCAACGGCGGCGCGCTCTGGCTCTCGAACGACGATCGACAGTACGTCTGCACCGCGCGCCGCACCTACACCGGCAGCACGCCCACGATCGCCGAACACGACCCGCTCCCGGTCTTCCTGAAAGCGCGGCAGTGGGTGATCAGCCTGCCCGAACTGCGCGAACGCCCCGATCTCTACGACCGGCTGCAGCTGCCCACCGAACTGACCGCACACCCCGAAAACTGGCTGATCGTGCCGCTGATGCTGCACGACGATCTGCTCGGCATCGTGGTCCTGACCCGCCCGAGCGTCGTCACCGAGATCGACTGGGAAGTCCGCGACGCCCTCAAGGCGGCGGCACGGCAGGTCGCCAGCTACCTGGGCGTGCGCCGCGCCGTCGAATCCCTGGTGCAGGCACGGCAGTTCGAATCCTTCAACCGGATGTCGGCCTTCGTGGTGCACGACCTGAAGAACCTCGTCGCGCAGCTTTCGCTGCTGCTGGCCAATGCCGAACGCCACCGCGACAACCCGGAGTTCCAGCAGGACATGCTCGACACGATCGGCAACGTGCAGTCGCGCATGCAGGGACTGCTGCTCCAGTTGCGGGCCGGCACGCGTCCGATCGAGGCACCCGCGCCGGTGCCGGTGATCGAGGTGGTCAATGCGGCCGTGCGCAGCAAGCAGGTCGAGGCCCCCGCCGTGCGCATGGAGCTGTCGGCGCAGCTCAGCGGCGCCAGCGTGCTGGGCCATCGCGACCGTCTCGAACGCGTGATCGGCCACCTGATCCAGAACGCGGCGGAAGCCAGCCCGCGCGGCGCCGAAGTGACGGTGACGGCCGGGCTCGCGCAACGGGAGGTCCAGATCGAAGTCCGCGACCAGGGCAAGGGCATGAGCGCGCAGTTCATCCGCGAGCGTCTGTTCAAGCCTTTTCAGTCGACCAAGAACCACGGCATGGGCATCGGAGCGTTCGAAAGCCGGGAATACGTCCGGGAACTCGGAGGTTCACTCGAGGTCGAGAGCCGTGAGAATGAAGGGTCGACGTTCCGCATCCGGCTGCCCCTGGCGGTGACCGAGGCGGCGTCATGACGCCAGCGCCAGAGCCGGCGCGCCGCCCCGGGCGGTGCGCCACGCGCGGGCCGGCGTCGCAGCACGAGGAATCCTATGGCTGACGAACGGCCGACACTCCTGATGGTCGAAGACGACTTGGGTCTGCAGAAGCAGATGCGCTGGTCGTTCGATCGCTTCAACGTCATCTTCGCGGACAACCGCGAGGCGGCGATCGCGCAGCTCCGGCGGCACGAACCGGCCGTGGTCACGCTCGACCTGGGCCTGCCGCCCGACCCGGACAGCACGGTCGAAGGATTCAAGACCCTGGAGGAGATCCTCGCGCTCGCGCCCACCACCAAGGTGATCGCGCTCACCGGCCAGAACGATCGCAGCAACGCGCTGAAGGCGATCGCCATGGGCGCCTACGACTTCTTCGCCAAGCCGTTCGAGCCGGAGATCCTGGGCCTGGTGCTCGACCGCGCCTTCAGGCTCGCGGAACTCGAGCGGGAGAACCGGCGGCTTGCGATCGGCGGCAACGAGTCCCCGCTCGACGGGCTGATCACGCGCGACCCCGGCATGCTCAGGCTGTGCCGCCAGATCGAGCGCCTCGCCCCCACGAACGCGACCGTGCTGCTGCTCGGCGACAGCGGCACCGGCAAGGAGGTGCTCGCGCGTGCGCTGCACCGCCTGTCGCCGCGTGCCGACAAGCGCTTCGTCGCGATCAATTGCGCCGCCATCCCCGACACCCTGCTCGAGGCCGAGCTGTTCGGGTACGAGAAAGGCGCGTTCACGGGCGCAGCCAAGACCACGCCGGGCAAGATCGAGACCGCCGACGGCGGCACCCTGTTCCTGGACGAGATCGGCGACCTGCCGCACCCCCTGCAGGCCAAGCTGCTGCGCTTCCTGCAGGAGCGCGTGATCGAGCGCATCGGCGGGCGCGCCGAGATCCCGGTCGACGTGCGCGTCGTGTGCGCCACGCACCGCAACCTGCGCGACCTGATCCGCGACGGCGGCTTCCGCGAAGACCTGTTCTACCGCCTGTCCGAAATGGTGGTGAACATCCCGCCGCTGCGCGAACGCACGGGCGACGCCGAGCTGCTGGCCCATGCCTTCGTGCGCCGCTTCGGGCAGCAGAACGGCCGCGAGAAGCTCACGTTCCGCGACGACGCCCTCGACGCGATCGGCGCCCACAGCTGGCCGGGCAACATCCGCGAGCTCGAGAACTGCATCAAGCGGGCCGTGATCATGGCCGACGGCAACACCATCACGGCCGAGGATCTCGGCCTCACCCCGGTCGACGAGGCCCAGAGCTTCAACCTGCGGCAGGTCCGCGACGAAGCCGAGCGGCAGGCGGTGCTGAAGGTGATGGCGCGCGTCGACGGCAACATCGCCAAGGCGGCCGAGCTGCTCGGCATCAGCCGCCCGACCCTGTACGACCTGCTCAACCGGTTCGGGCTGCGCTGAGCGCCCGCCGCCACGTCGTCCGCCCCACGACACACGCTTCGCATCGGAGTCCAACGCCATGAAGCGCCCCGCACGCCTGACCCGTCTCGCCGCTGCCCTCACCCTCGCGATCGGCATGGCCGCCTGCGCGGAGTCGCCCGACAAGATCCTCTCCAAGGCCAAGGAGGCCGTGGAGAAGAAGGACTTCAAGGCCGCCGAGATCCACCTGAAGAACTTCCTTCAGAAGGAGGAATCGGCCGAGGCGCGCTTCCTCCTCGGTGAGCTCTACCGGCGAAACGGCGACCTGCGCGCGGCGGAACGCGACCTGCGGCGGGCACTCGAGCTCGGGTTCGACCCCGACCGGGTGGCCCCCACGCTCGCCGACGTCCTGCTCCAGGCAGGGCAGCACGAGAAGGTCCTCGAGCTTTCGCGCACGGCCGCCACCAAGAGCCCGCAGGCGAAGGCACGCCTGCTCTCGACCACGGCACGCGCGCAGCTTTCGCTGGGCCGTCAGAACGACGCGATGACGTCGTACAAGGCGGCACTCGACGCCGCGCCTGACCACCTCCCCGCCCAGGTCGGCATCCTCGCGCTCGGCGCCTTGCGCGGCGACGTGGCCGGCGCCATCGCCGGCGCGGACCAGATCCTGGCCAAGACACCGGACTCGGTCGACGCGCTGTCGCTGAAGGGCGAGCTGCTCGCCGCCCAGGGCAAGTCCGCCGACGCACTGGAGACGTTCTCGCGCCTGGCCGCCGCCGATCCCAGCCACCGCAATGCACGCGCGCGCATCTTCACGCTGCATCTGGATGCCGGCAACGTCGAGGCCGCCCAGAAGACGCTCGACGAACTACGCAAGCTCACGGGCAACGTGCCGCAGGTCCAGTTCATGCAGGCTCAGATCGACGTGCGGCAGCGCAACTTCGAGAAGGCCCGGGACGGCCTGCTGGCGGTGCTGAAGTCCGCACCCGATTTCCTGCCGGCGGTGGCCCTGGCCTCCAACGTGTTCCTCAGCCTGAACAACCTCGACCTGGCCGAGAAGTACGCCCGCCAGCTGGTCGAGAAGGCGCCCAAATCGACGCAGGGTTACAACCTGCTGGGCGCCGTGCTGCTGCGCCAGAACCAGCCGGACAAGGTGCTGCAGGCGCTGCGCCCGGCGCTCGACGCGCGGCCGAACGACGCCCAGCTCTACGCGATCGCGGGTGAGGCGGCCCTCAAGTCCGGCGACGTCGCGCGTTCGGCGCAGTACTTCGGCGAGGCCGCGCGCCTGGACCCGAAGGATCCGGCCAAGAAGACCGGGCTGGGACTGGCCAAGATCGCCGGCGGCGACGCCTCGGGCGGCTACCAGGAGCTGCAGAGCGCGAGCGCCCTCGATCCGAAGAGCGTGCAGGCGGACATGATGCTGGCGATCTCGCATCTGCGCGCCAAGCAGTACGACAAGGCGATGGCCGCCGTCGACCAGATGGAGCGCAAGCAGCCCGACAATGCGCTGGCCGCCAACCTGCGCGGCACGGTCCAGCTGGCCAAGGGCGACACGGCCGCTGCGCGCAAGAGCTTCGAAACCGCCGTCACCCGAGACCCGAAGCTGTTCGCCGCAGTGTCCAACCTGGCGACGCTCGAGCTCCAGGCGAACAAGCCCGACGAGGCGAAGCGGCACCTGCAGGCACTCATCGAACGCGACCCTCGCAACATCGAAGGCATGCTGGCGCTCGCGAAGGTCATGCAGCGCACCGGCAGCGACAGCGCCCAGGTGCTGGACCTGCTCAAGAAGACGCGCGACACCGACCGCACGTCGATCCCGGCCATCCTTGCGTTGAACGCGCAGTACAGCGCCATGGACAAGGTGGCGGACGCGATCCCGATGCTCCAGGAGGCCCGCACGGCGAATCCCGCCAGCCTCGAGCTGCTGGATGCCCTGGGCACGGCCTACCTGCGCACCGACCAGAAGGCGCAGGCGATGGAGACGTTCGAGAAGCTGCTGGCCCTCAAGCCCGACTCTGCGCAACTGCAGTTCCGGATGGGCGAACTCAAGCTCGCGCAGAAGGACGCCGCCGGCGCGATCCTGCATTTCCGCAAGGCGGCCGAGCTCAACCCGCAGGCGCCCGAGCCGCGCATCGCGCTGGCCACCGCGATGATGCGCGACGGCAAGGTCGCCGATGCCCGTGCGATCGCGGCACAGCTCCAGAAGGACCTGCCCAAGAGCAGTGCCGGGCTGATCCTCGAAGGCGACGTGCTGGCCAGCGAGAACAAGCTGCCCGAGGCCGTCGCGTCGTATCGCAAGGCCTTCGCGATCGAGGCGACGCCCTTTGCCGGCGCAAAGGTCCATCAGGCCCTGCTGCGCGCCGGCAAGGACGCCGACGCCGGCGCGTTCATCGGCGACTGGCTGAAGTCCGCGCCGAAGGACCTGGGCGTGCGCACCTACCTCGGCGACCTGGCGCTCTCGCAGCGCAACTGGAAGGAGGCGGCGACCCACTTCGAGGCGATGCTCGCCGTGCAGCCGTCGAACCCGATCGCGCTGAACAACCTCGCATGGGCCCTGCATCAGCAGAAGGACGCGCGTGCGCTGCAGATCGCCGAGCGCGCCTACGCGGTCGCCCCGCAGCAGCCGGCCATCCTCGACACCTACGGCGTGATCCTCACGGACCAGGGCCAGGCCGCGCGCGGCATTCCCATCCTCAAGCAGGCGGTGTCGCTCGCCCCGCGCAACCCCGAGCTGCGGCTGCATCTGGGCGCCGCGCTCGCCAAGAGCGGGGACAAGGCGGGCGCGAAGTCGGAGCTCGAGCGCATCGTCAAGGAAGCGGCCGAGACGCCCAGCGGCAAGGCCGCGAAGGAGCTGCTCGGCAGTCTCTGACGCGCGGCGCGCACGCGGCAGCCACGCGCGAGGACGGGAACGATGCCGACGATCCATTCGCCGCGCCTGACGCGCAGCGCCGGCGTCGCCCGCGCGGAGGTGTCGATCGACGAGCAGGTGCTCTGGTTCGAGGGGCCCGATCAGGCACTGCTCGGGAACCTCGCGGACGCCGCATTGAGCGCATGCCTCGTGCCCGCGATGTTCACGGGTGACGACATCCGGCTCGACGCGAGCCTGCGGGTATCGAGCCGACTGCTCGAGCGCACGCGCGAGCTGCAGACCTTCCTCCACCACTGGTTTCCGCGCACGTTCCGCACGGTGGAGATCCACGCGCGCCACGCGCCCTCGCCGCCGAAAGCCGCACGGACCGGGTCGTTCTTCTCGGGCGGCGTCGACAGCCTGTACTCCCTGATGACCCACCCGGACGTGGACGCCCTCATCTTCGTCCATGGCATCGACATGCAGCTGGACAACCACGCGCAGCATGCGCAGGTGCTGCGTGCCAACCAGGAGCTCGCGGCGCATTTCGGCAAGACGCTGATTCCGATCGTCTCGAACGTGCGCCAGTTCATCACCGGACACGGGTTCAGCTGGACGCTGGGACAGGGCGGCGGCCTGTCGAGCGTGGCGCATCTGCTCGATCTGTCCACGGTGGTGATCCCAGCCTCCGACGCCTATCTGGCGCTGTCTCCGTATGGGTCGCACCCGGTCATCGATCCGATGTGGAGCACGGAGTGCACACACTTCATCCATCACGGGAGTAACCGGCTGGCAAAGGCATCTTGAGTGATGTCCGCGGGCTAAGGAGCATCGTGTCCACGTAACTTCAGGTGGACACGTGGACACTATCAGATCGGATCTGCGTGACGGCCGACAACGCCGTCGGCGGCACAGCGATGAGTTCAAGTCACAGGTCGTTGCCGAATGCTCGCGGCCCGGCGTGTCGATTGCCGCGGTCGCG
>JAKOZZ010000241.1 GCA_029779755.1 Pseudomonadota bacterium | reverse complement strand
GCTTCGCGCAGCCAGCGCATCTGGGCCTCGGTCTCGACCCCTTCGGCCACCAGCTCGAGCTGGAGGCTGTCGGCCAGCGCGATGATCGCGCGCACGATCGCCTCGTCGTTCACGTCCGACGCGATGTCGCGCACGAACGACTTGTCGATCTTCAGGATGGAGACGGGCAGGCGCTTCAGGTACGACAGCGACGAATGGCCGGTGCCGAAGTCGTCGATGGCCATGGTCACGCCGAGCACGCGCAGCGCGTCGAGCCGTCGCATGGTGTCGTCGCGCGTGGCGTCGCTCATCACCAGGGTTTCGGTGATCTCGATCTGCAGCGTGTCTGGGGCGATGCCGTTGCGGCCGATCGTGCGGCGGACGTGGTCGACGAAGTCGCTGCGCCAGATCTGCGGGCCGGACACGTTCACCGCGACGTGCTTCAGGCCGTACGGCGCACGGCGCCAGCGTGCGGCGGCACGCGCCGCCTCCTCGATCACCCACTGACCGATGTCGGCGATCAGGCCCGAGTCCTCGGCGACCGGAACGAACCGGTCGGGCGGGATCTCGCCGCGCTGGGGATGGTGCCAGCGGATCAGCGCCTCGGCGCCGACGATCGCGCCGTCCGACAGGTTCACCTTCGGCTGGTAGTACAGCTCGAGTTCGCCGCGGGTCAGCGCCAGCCGCAGGTCGGCCTCGAGCGACATGCGCTCGAGGATGTCGGCCGACATCTTCTCGGTGTAGACCTGGTAGCGGTTGCGCCCCTGCTCCTTGGCGCGGTACATCGCGGTGTCGGCGTTCTTCACCAGCTCGTCGACCGTGCTGCCGTGCCGCGGATGCGTGCACACGCCGATGCTGGCGCCGATCACGAACTCGTAGTGCTGCAGCCGGAACGCCTCCTGCAGGCAGGCCAGGATCGCCCGCGCGATCCGCTCGGCCTCCGCCTCGTCGTCGAGCGCCGCGAGCACGACCATGAACTCGTCGCCGCCGACGCGCGCCAGCATCTGGCCTTCGGGGATCTCGGCGCCCACGCGCTTGACGATCTCGCGCAGCAGCCGGTCGCCGAACGGATGGCCGAGCGAGTCGTTCACGTTCTTGAAGCGGTCCAGGTCGACGTAGAGCACACCGGTGTGCCGGCCGTGCACGGCGTCGTCCTGGATCGTGTCCTCGAGATGGCGCGTGAGGGCCGCCCGGTTCGGCAGTCCGGTGAGGGGGTCGTGACTGGCGAGGTAGTTCAGGCGCGACTGCGAGCGCTTCAGTGCGGTGATGTCCGAGAACATCGCGACGTGGTGCGTGATCTCGCC
Source organism: Pseudomonadota bacterium (assembly GCA_029779755.1). Lineage (GTDB taxonomy): Bacteria > Pseudomonadota > Gammaproteobacteria > Burkholderiales > Burkholderiaceae_E > Quisquiliibacterium. The sequence goes on along the minus strand of JAKOZZ010000241.1, from coordinate 3,685 downwards.
GCGCGCGTCGCGCAGCTGCCCGACGTTCAGCCACTGGTGGTAGCGCTCGCCGTTGCGCCGCACGGCCTGGTATTCGCCCTGCCAGGTGCCGCGCGCGCTCAGGTCCGGACCGATGAACGCGAGCAGATCCTGCGGGAACGCGAGCTCCGGTTCCGCCTGCACCGCCTCGAGCGAATGTCCGGTGATCAGGGTGAAGGCCGAGTTCACCTGCAGCGGGCGCAGCCGGCGGTCGGCGATCAGCATGCCTTCGGAGGTCGTCTCGATCACGCGCGACCACAGCCGCATCGCCTCGTCGAGCGTGTGGCGTTCGGTGACGTCCTGTGCGCTGCCGACGATGCGCTCGAGCGCGCCGCCGGCGCCGCGGAACGCGCGCAGCACGGCGTGCACGTAGCGCACCTCGCCGTCGGGGAGCACGAAGCGGTGCTCGTACGACGCGGAAGCCTCGCCGTCCAGCAGCCGCTGGAACGACCCGGACACCAGATCGCGGTCCTCCGGATGGATGCGTTCGAACAGCTCGGCGAAGGACACGTTGCCCGATGCGAAGCCGTAGGACCGGTAGCCGGCATCGGTGGCCACCAGCATTCCGGCGCCGGGCTCGTACGACCAGTGGGCCATGTGTGCGAGCTGCAGCGCCTCGTCGAGCTGGGTGCGCTTCTCCTCGAGCTCGCGCAGTGCCGTGGCCGACTTCATCAGGAACCGCACGCGGTGATCGAGCAGGGCCAGGTTCAGCGGCTTGGCGACGAAGTCCGACGCACCGGCGTCGAACGCGCGCTCGATCGACGCGTTGTCGTCCAGGCCGGTGGCCATCAGGATCGGGGTGAGGCGGTAGGCCGGCAGCGCACGCAGCGCCTGGCAGACCTCGAATCCGTCGAGGCCCGGCATCTGGACGTCGAGCACCACCAGGTCGAAGGCGACGCTGTGCGCGTGATCCAGCGCCTTGCGGCCGTCGGCCGCGCTGGTCACCTCGAAGCCGAGGCGCGAGAGCGCGGCGGACGCAAGCGTGCGGATGATCGGGTCGTCGTCGGGGACGAGACTCTTCTTCGGCTTGGCGGTCAAGTTCGGTCGGGCGGGTGGGCTCCAGACACCCATGCCGCACCGGTCAGGCGCGCGGACAGGGGGCCGGGGAACGTCGGCGAAGTCCTTCCATTGCTGTGGTGAATTCTCGACGGGCGTCGGATCCCCGATCGCCGGATAAGGCCGGTTCGCGGTCAGCTATTTGGCACCTCGGCGGCGGCGGCGGCGGCGGCCGCGCAGCGCCCGGGTCCCGGCGGCGGGCGCCTGGTGAGGCGCGTGCACGGGCACGTGCACGGGCGCGTGCCGCGGCGCGTGCACCGGCCGAGCGGCTCGGAAGCCCGGTCGAGGGGGATCGTCGGGCAAGCCCGCAGGCAGCGGCTATCATCTCGCCTCGCTTACGGAAGACCCGATGGCCACCTACACCGCGATCCGCCAGTTCGATCACGCGACCCCCGCACGCACGGCCATCCTGCTGGTGCAGCTCGGCACGCCGGATGCCCCCGAGCCTGCCGCCGTGCGCCGCTACCTCGGCGAATTCCTGTCCGATCCCCGGGTCGTCGAGATTCCCGCGCTGCTGTGGAAGCCGATCCTGCACGGCATCATCCTGCGCACGCGGCCGCGTCGCTCCGCGGCCAAGTACGCCCAGATCTGGACCGACCTCGGCTCGCCGCTGGCCGTCTACACCGAGCGGCAGGCCACGCTGCTGCGCGGCTACCTGGGCGAGCGCGGCCTGGATGTCGAGGTCGCGTTTGCGATGCGCTACGGCAATCCGTCGGTGCCTCAGGTGCTGCGCGACCTGCGCGAGCGCAACGTCACCCGTCTGCTGGTGCTGCCGCTGTATCCGCAGTACGCAGGCTCCACCACCGCAACGGCCTTCGACGCCGTGTGGCGCGAGTTCGCCGGATGGCGCAACGTGCCCGCGGTGCGCGCGATCCGCGATTTCCACGACTTCGGCCCCTACATCGACGCACTCGCCGAGCGCGTGCGCACGGCCTGGGGCAACGACGGCCCGCCCGACCGGCTGGTGATGAGTTTCCACGGCGTGCCGCGCCGCACCCTGCTGGAAGGCGATCCCTACCACTGCGAGTGCCTGGTGACCGGGCGCCTGCTGGCGGCGAAGCTCGAGCTGCCCCCCGAGCGCTTCGTCGTGACCTTCCAGTCGCGGTTCGGCAAGGCCCAGTGGCTCGAGCCCTACACGGACCGGGTGCTGGCCGAGCTCGGGCGGCAGGGGGTGGGGCGTGTCGACGTCGTGTGCCCGGGCTTCGTGTCCGACTGCCTGGAGACGCTGGAGGAGATCGCCATCGAGGGGCGGGAGACCTTCCTCGAGGCCGGCGGGCGGGAGTTCCGGTACATCCCCTGCATGAACGACCAGCCGTCGTTCATCGCGGCGCTGGCGGCGCTGGCGCAGCAGCACCTCGGCGGCTGGCCGGTGCTGCGCCCCACGCCGGAACAGGCCCGTCAGGGCGCGCAGAGCCTGCAGGAGCGGCGCGCCCGGGCCGTGGCGCTGGGCGCGCAGCGCTGAGCGCCGGGTCCGGGCCGGGCCCGGGTGCCGGCCCTGCGCGGGCCCGGGATCAGGGCTTCGGCGGAATCCTCAGCATCTGCCCCGGGTAGATCTTGTCCGGATGCGTGAGCATCGGCTTGTTCGCCTCGAAGATCACCATGTACTTGTTGGCGTCGCCGTAGTGCTCCTTCGAGATCTTCGACAGCGTGTCGCCGCGCACCACCGTGTACCAGCGGCTCTCGTCGTAGGTCTCGAGCACGCTCATCTGATCGTCGACGTGCGACACGCCCGACACGTTGCCGCAGCACAGCACGATCTTCTCGCGCGTCTGCTGGTCGGGGGCCACGCCCATCACGGTGACGGTGCCGCTGGCGCCGTCGAACTTCACGGTGAGCGCGGTCGCGTCCAGATTCATCGACCGGATGTACGTGACGATGGCCGCGGCCGCGGCCTCGTTCGCGGCGTCGGGTGAAGCGGCGGCCGGCGCCGCCTGAGCGGTGCCCTTGCCGAACAGCTTCTCGCCGGCTTCCTTGATGAACGACAGCAGTCCCATGTGCATCTCCCTGGAAGAGGGGTCGGAGGACCCCGGTGGTGATCGCCGCGCGTTGCGGCGGTCCGCAGGGCTCGGCGATCCGCTCCGAAGGTACACGCCTGAACCGGGCCCTCCGTCGACCGCGGCGCGGTGCCGGGAGACCGGGGCGGCGGCGCGCAGATCGGCCCCGCGGCGGGGATATCGGACCGGCGGCGCCTGAGCCGGGCTTGAAATCGGCGATCCGGCCCCAATGTCCGGAAGGTTTTCACGCAAGTGTCTGATTTTCCTGAGGGGAGCCGATGCAGCACAACGAATTCGAGGGGCAGCCCGGGGCGCCGGGCGCCGACGCCGGGGTGCGCGCCGCAGAACCGGCCCATGCGCCCGACACGGCGGCCGCGGCGGGCGGCGCCGACGGGCTCGAGGCCCGGCTGGCGGCGGCCGAGGCCAAGGCCGCCGAGCACTACGACCTGTACGTGCGGGCGGTGGCCGACATGGAGAACGTCCGGCGCCGGGCGCAGGAAGACGTGTCCAAGGCGCACAAGTACGCGATCGAATCGTTCGCGGAGAGCCTGCTGCCGGTGCGCGACAGCCTGGAGCTGGCGCTGAAGACCGAGAACGTCAGCCTGGAGAGCATGCGC
>JAKOZZ010000231.1 GCA_029779755.1 Pseudomonadota bacterium | reverse complement strand
CTGCCCCCGGTCCTGCAGCAGCTGACCCAGCAGCGTGCCCGCGCGGCCCAGCGCGGGGTCGAGCGCGAACGCGCGTCGATAGGGGGCCAGCGCGTCGTCGTGCCGGCCCAGCGATTGCAGCGTCTGTCCGGCCAGCATCCAGGCACCGGCCGCCGCCGGGTCGTCTGCGACGAGCAGCGGCTGCAGGGTTTCGAGCGCCTCGGCGTGCCGGTGCAGCCGGTTCAGCGTCACCGCCAGGTGGTAGCGCGCGGCGGCGTGCCGAGGCGCCAGCGCGAGCGCGCGCGCGAAGCTCGTCGCGGCCTCGGCGTCGCGCCCGAGGTCGCCGCAGGCCAGCCCGTGGTGGCACCAGGCGTCGACGTCGTCGGGCGCGGCGGCGAGCGCGGCTTCCAGTGCGGGGAGGGCGTCGGCCGGACGGCCCAGCGCGCGCCGCGTCGCCCCCAGGTTGACGAGCGTGGACGCGCGCCCGGGCAGCAGCGCCAGCGATGCCTGCAGGCGCTGCTCGGCGTCGGCGAAGCGCCCGGCCTCGTACATCCGGACGCCTTCGAGGAACAGGGTGCGGGCGGATTCGAAGGCGGCGTCGCCGGTGGGAGCGTTCATGGACGGGGGCATGCGGGGGTGGGTCGAGCGTCTATCATCGCTGATCGGCCGGCGCCCTCGCCAGGCCGCCCCAACACCTCGCCAGGACCGACCCGTGAACCCTGCACGTCAAGCCTGCGTCCTCGCCGCCCGCGCGCTGTGGCAGGACCAGCCCAGCCTCGGCATGCTCGAGACCGCCAACGAGGTGCGCGTGCGCGTGCGCGCCGACGCCGACCGCGAGGTGTCGCGGCGCGTGCCCGGCGTCGACGCCATCCGCACGTGGCTGGAGGAGGCGATCGCGGCCGGCGAGCTGCCCGGCCCGGTCGAGTCGGGGCGCCGCGTGCGCGCGGGCAAGGCGCGGCGCTGACCGGAGGCTTCGCCTCAGACGCGGTCGGCCGCGGCCGGATGCTCGGTGAGCGTGAAGCCTGCGTCCTTGGGGATGCACACGTAGCGGCCGTCGGGCCGCGTCTCCATCCAGGGACGGATCGGCACGATCGTCGAGCGCAGCGTGCCGGCGAACGCCTCCTCGACGCTGTCGTACTGCGCCAGGCGCACGACGTTCGACAGCGTCGGGAAGATCACGGTGCGGGTCTTGTTCGCGGCGTCCTCGATCACCTGCTTCGGGCGGATCCACACCGAGTCGACGTTCTCGTGGCCGTCGTGGCCGGCGATCTGGTCGGCCGGCACGCGCGCCAGGTAGAAGTGGGTGTCGAAGCGCTTGGGCATGAACTCGGGCGTGATCCAGTGCGAGAAGTGCGCGAGGTCGTCGCAGGCGAGCTGCAGGTCGCCCTCGACGAGCAGGTCGCCCAGCTTCAGCGTGCGGTCGTTCAGGCCCTGCCGCCAGCGCTCGAGCACCGCGTCGCCGACCGGCGCGGCGCCGGTGCCGTTGCCGTGCCGGGCGAGCAGGATGCCCGATTCCTCGAACGCCTCGCGGATCGCCGCGGCGCGCAGTTCCGACTGCTCCGGCGTGGCGTTCGGGTAGGGTGCGATGCGCGCCAGCACGCGCGCGTCGGTGTCCTGCGGATCGACCTTGCCGCCCGGGAACACCAGTGCGCCCGAGGCGAAATCGATCTGGTGGTGGCGCACCACCATGAAGACCTCGAGTCCCTGCGGGCCGTCCCGCAGCAGCATGATGGTCGCGGCGGCGACCGGGGTGGCGACTTTCTCCGACATCGTGCGTGCTCCTCCTCTGTTCCGTGTGCCGCCCACGGCGGCGCCGTCCGCGCTCGGGGCGGCGCGCGCGTCGACACGGCCGAAGGCACGTGTCGGCAGGCGGCGGCAATCCAGCGAAAGTAGCACGCGCCGCGCTGCCGTCGCGGCAGCCGTGTCACGCGCTGCGCGACGTGCCGGCGGGTTCCGGGCGCCGGGCCGTGCCGTGCAGTCCCCGTGCCCGCTCAGGCGCGGGCGGTGAAGCGCACCGGCAGCGCGCGCGGCCCCTGGAAGCCGAGCGGCGCACTCCACGTCACCGGGCCGTCGAGCTCGATGCGGGCCAGGCGGCGCACCAGACAGCCGAGCCCTTCCTGCAGTTCGGCGCGGGCCATGTGCATGCCCAGGCACAGGTGACGCCCGCCGCCGAAGGTCATGTGGCCGCGCTGCGGCGTGCGCGTCACGTCGAAGCGGTCGGGGTCGGGGAACAGCTCGGGGTCGCGGTTCACCGACGCCAGCGCCAGCACCACGTGCGTGTCCCGGGCGATGTGCAGTCCGTTCACCTGCGCGTCCTCGTTGGCGATGCGCTCGAGCGTCGGCCCGACCGGGGCGAAGCGCAGGATCTCCTCGACGGCCGACGGGATCAGCGACGGGTCGCGCGCCAGCAGCGCCCACTGCTCGGGGTGCTGCGTGAACAGGTACAGCCCGGAGCCGAGCGTCGAGTAGGTGGTCTCCAGCCCCGGCACGATCAGCGACGCGGCGGTGTGGATCACCTCCTCGCGCGTGAGCCGGTCGCCCTCGAGCTCGGCGCGGATCAGGCCGCTGATCACGTCGTCGCCGAGCGCCTGCGCGCGGCGCGCGATCAGCCCGGTCATGTAGGCGTCCATCGCGTCGTGCGCGGCGAGGGCGGCCGGCACCGCGGCGGGGCCGCCCCACATCCAGCGCACCCAGTCCTCGGCCGTGCGTGCGAAGAACGGGATGTCCTCGTCGGGCACGCCCAGCACGGCGCAGATCACCGGCAGCGGGTAGTGGACGAGCACGTCCTTCACGGCGTCCATGCGGCCCGCGCCGATCACCGGGTCGATCAGCCGGTCCATCACCGCCCGCATGCGCGCGCGCTGCGCGTTCATCGCCGCCGGGGTGAGCGCGACCATCGCCAGCCGCCGCAGCCGCAGGTGGTCCAGGCCCTCCATGCTCAGGAACGCCTGGCGCCGCCGCTCGACGAAGCGCGGGTCGATCTGCGGATTGCGCTCGACCTGCGCCATGTTCCACTGCGTGAAGCGGGCGTCGCGCAGGACCGCCGCGCAGTCGTCGGGGCGCAGCAGGATCAGGGCGCTGCCGGTGTCGATGGTGCGCCGGTCGCGGAACTCCGGCACGCGCAGCCAGAACGGCGTGTCGCCGGCCGCCAGGAAGCCGGCACGCCCGGAGGCCGGCGGCGGGTCGCCCGACGGTGCGCCCGTCGCAGGCACGGTGGTCGAGGCAGCGGCGGTGGAGGTCATCTCGTCTCCCGGCGGAACGGTCGTCGGACGATACCAGCGGCGCTGCGGCCCGGCCAGTCCCGGTCCGCGCGGGGGCGCCGGGAAGCGGAGATCGGCGGGGGCGCTCGGAGACGGTCCGGGGGGCGTCGCGGGACGCGCGGAGGCGCGGACGGTCAGCGCGCAGCGGCCGGCGCCCACGGCACCGGATGCAGCGCGACGCGCCCGATCACCGCGCGCGATTCGATCATCGCCAGCGCCTCGCGGAACCCCTCCAGCGGGAAGCGCGCGCAGGTCTCCGGCCGCAGCCGCCCGTCGGCGCACCAGCCCAGCAGGGTGGCCAGGGCCGCGTGCACCCGCGCCTCGGTGCCGGGCGGCGGCGGCACGCGCGCCCAGCCGACGTAGTAGCCCCAGTACAGGCCGATCACCGTGACGTTCTTCACCAGCGCGATGTTGGCCGCCACCGAGGGGATCTCGCCGCTGGCGAAGCCGATCAGCAGCAGGCGGCCGTCGGGTGCGATGCAGCGCATCGCGTCGCGGTAGGCGTCGCCGCCCACCGGATCGAAGACGACGTCGGCCCCGCGTCCGCCGGTGGCGTCGAGCACGGCCTGCGGGACCGGGCCGGCACGCCGGTCGATCAGCACGTCGGCGCCGTGACGGCGCGCGGCGTCGAGCTTCGCGTCGGTGCCGGCCACCGCGAGCACCCGCGCGCCCAGGCACTTCGCCACTTCGATCGCGGCCAGGCCGCTGCCGCCGGCGGCGCCGTTCACGAGCACGGTCTCGCCGGGTTCGGTGCGCGCGCGCCAGGCCAGGCCCGCGTAGGCGGTGGCGTAGATGGTCGGGAAGTGCACGGCCTGGTCGAAGTCGACCGCGTCGGGCAGCGGATAGACCGTGCGCTCGGGCACCACCACCTCCTCGGCCTGCCCGCCGGCCCGCACGCCCGCCACCACGCGATCGCCGGGGCGCACGCGGGTCACGCGCGGGCCGCATGCGAGCACGACGCCCGCCACCTCGGTGCCGGGCGTGAACGGCGGCTCGGCGCGGTTCTGATGCCGGCCGGTCAGCACCAGCAGGTTGGCGAAGCTGACGCCGGCGGTGTGCACGCGCAGGCGCACGCCGTCGTCGGTCAGGGGCGGGGCGTCGATGTCCTCGACGCGTGTGGCCGCAGGGTCGTCGAACGACCGGCAGACGACGGCGCGCATCACCGGCTCCGGAACAAAGGGGGCATCATCGGATCTCCTGCGGCGGCACCGTGCCGCCCGGAGCCGGATGCTAGCGCGTCGCGCCGGAGCAGTGTCCGGCGCCGGCCGCCTTGCCGCTGCCCAGGGCGAGCATCGGCGGCTCGTCGAACCGGTCGCGCGGTGCGGACACCGCCAGGTCCAGCGCGATGAAGCCGATCAGCCCGATCCAGAAGATCCAGGCGAGCGCCCGGCGCCCGCCGCCGGCGCCCGCGTGTGTGTCGCGTGTGCGCATCGTCGTCACCCCTTCAGTCCGACGCGCGCGCGCAGGCGCACGCCGAGCATCGATCCGGCGAACGCACAGGCGAACCACACCCAGCCGTGCAGGCTGCCGCTGGCGATGCCGGAGAAGTACGCGCCGACGTTGCAGCCGAAGGCCAGGCGCGCGCTGTAGCCGAGCACCAGGCCGGCGCCGATCACCCACATCCACTGCGCCGGCGCCATCGGCGCCACCGAGGGGCAGGCGGCGCGCCGCCGCCAGGCGAACAGGAAGCTGCCCAGCAGCAGGCCCAGGTTGGTCACCGAGGTGACGTCGTCGAGCAGCGAACCGGCGATCTGCGCCTGCTGCGCCTCGCGGCCCCAGAACGCGTTGGCGGTCAGGTCGACGCCCGCCCAGCTCACCAGCTTCGCGCCCCACAGCCCGAGACCGTAGACGATGCCCCAGGGCTGCCCGGCGACGATCAGGTTGGCGATGGCGAACACCGCCAGCAGCACCGCCCCGACGTACACGCCGCGCCCCTGCCAGCGGCTGGTGGTCGTGCGCCGCTTCGACCACAGCAGGGTGGCGATCGCCGCCAGCACGGCCAGCTGCAGCAGCACGGTCGCGTGGGCGCCGAGCACGTCGGTGAGCGACACCGCCGGCAGCGCGCCGAGCGACAGCCACGCGTCCTGGTGGGCCGCGCCGAGGAAGCTGCCGGCGACGAAGGCCGGAAACACGGCCAGGCTCACCGGATGGCCGAGGCCGGCCTTGTACAGCGTGCCCGAGCCGCAGCCGTCGGCCAGCTGCATCGCCGCGCCGAACACGAAGGCGCCCAGCACCAGGCTGACCGACAGCGGCGCGGCCGCGCCCGACAGCTCGGTGTGCGAGGCCAGCAGCGGGATCGACACGATGCTGGTGAGTCCGATCGCCAGGAACTGCGCGAGGAATCCGGTGGGGTCGCGCTGCGTGAGCCACACGCGCCAGCCGGTGGTGAAGCCGAAGGCCGCCCCGGCGAGCACCGCGCCGAAGCCGGCGCCGATCACGAACAGCAGGCCCTGCCGCAGGCCGGCCACCCAGGTCACGGCCAGCCAGCCGGCCGCGATCGCGATCAGCGACACGAGGCTGCGGACCACCTGCGCGCCGCCCGCGGGCGCGGGACCGGCCGGCGGCCCCGACGGCGGGCGCTGCGCATCGCGCGTCGTGTCCGGCAGCACGCCGCCGGACGCATCCAGGGACGCCGCGCCCATCACTTCGCCGACGACAGCTTCATGTCGATCAGCAGCTGCTTCAGCCGGTTGGGCACGTTGCTCATCGGCAGGCCGGCGCGCGACCACTCGACCATCGACTCCGGATACATCTTCACCTTGCGGTCGCCCAGCACCTCGGAGAGCACGAACCAGTTCGTCGCCGCCCAGTGGCCGGTGTTGCAGAAGGAGACCGTCTCGGGACCGTCGGCCGCGGCGGGCGCGATGCCGTGCTGCTGGGCGATGCGCTTGACGTCCGCCGCCGGCAGCAGTGCGCTGCCGCCCTTGGCGAACCATACGGCGTTGTCGACGTTCTTGGCGCCCTGGATCGTGCCCGGCACCTTGGCCGCGGCGTGGCGCGTGTCGCCTTCGAAGAAGTCGGCCGGACGCGCGTCGAGCAGCTTCGCCGAGCCGCCGGCCACGGCGCGCTCGACCTCCTCGCGGGTGGCCACGAGGCGGGTGTCGATCGTCGGCTGGTAGCTCGACGCCTGCACCGTCGGCACGTCGGTGGTGACCGCACCGCCGGCGGCGCGCCACGCCTTCATGCCGCCGTTGAGGATCGACAGCTTCGTGAGGCCGGCGGTCTTCAGCGTCCAGTACACGCGTGCCGCGGCGCCGAAGTCGGTGGCGTCCTTGCCTTCGTAGACCAGCACGACGTCGGTGTCGCGCTCGAGCCCCAGGCGCTGGATCAGCTGGGCGAGCTTCGACAGCTCGGGCAGCTTGCCGGGATTGTCCTTCGGGCCGCGCCACTGCGAGTACGGCGCGTGCACGGCGCCCGGCAGGTGGCCGAGCTCGTACGGCGTCTTGCCGGCCTCGTCCTTGCCGTCGCGGATGTCGATGATGCGGGTGCCCGCGGCGGGCGCCTGCCCGCCCAGCCGGGCGTGCAGCGCCTGCGCCTCGACCAGCGGGCTGGCGTGCACGGCGGGCGTGGCGAGGAAGACGGCGGTGGTGGCGAGGACCGTCGCGACGGTCCGGGCGATCGAGAAGCGTTGCATGGGGGAATCCTGCCGGGAGAGGTTCGAGAGGCGCGCAGTCTCCGGATGCGGGTCGGCAGCGTCGAGTTCATGCGGCGACTTCGCCGGCGATATGCGAAAAGCGCATATGTGCCGGTGCGGCCGTGCTCGGGCCCCACCCGTTCAGGCGTCGCGGTTGCGGTCCACCAGGCGCTGGCGCGCCTGCGTCAGGTGGTACTGCATGGCGATGCGCGCGCGCTCGGCGTCCTTCTCGCGGATCGCCGCGACCACCGCCGCGTGCTCGTCGAGCACCTGGCGTGCGCGCTGGCGCGACCCGGTGCGCGTCAGGCCCAGCGTCAGGCGCATGAAGCCGGTGACGGACTCGTGCACGCTGTCGAGGATCTGCGCGTACAGCGCGTTGCCGCAGGCCTGCGCGATGCTCGAGTGGAACGCGAGGTCGTCGCGCTGGTCGTCGGTCCGCCCGGCCTCCAGGCTTGCGGTGAAGCGCGCATGCGCGGCCTCGATGCGCTCCATCTGCGCGGTGCTCCGCCGCAGCGCCGCGAGCCGCGCGGCGTCGCCCTCGACGCACACGCGCACCTCCTGGCAGCGCAGATAGGCGGCGATGTCCTGCGCGCCGCTCAGGGTGCGGATGCGCGGCGCCGGCTGGTGGCTGACGAAGCTGCCGAGCCCCTGATGGGCGGTGATCAGCCCGTCGGCGCGCAGGCGCAGCAGCGCCTCGCGCACCACCGCCCGCGACACGCCGAACTGCCGGCAGATCTCGAGTTCGGACGGCAGCCGGTCGCCCACGTTCAGCGCACCGGAGGCGATGCGCTCGAAGATGCGGGCGTACAGCTGGTCGCCGAGCCGCACGCGCGGCCCGGCGGCCGCGGGCGTCGCGTCGCCCGCCGAGGCAGGCGTCGAGGCGGGCGTCGGTCGAGGGGTTCTGCGGGTGGCCAAGGCGCCGTCCGTGGGAAGGTTTCGCGATCATACGGCGGCGGCGCAGCGCGCAGCTTGTCGGACAACTTCCCGAACGCGGTTGCCGAGGAAGCGGATGGACAGATCGCGACCGAGCGCAGGCCGTGCGCCCGACTTGTCAGACAAGTATACTCGGCCATGCCCGCGCATCCCGCGCGGGCATCCGGAAGCCGCCGCCGTGAAGACCACGCCCATCCGCACCGCCGACCTGCAGTCGTCCGTCATCGCCGTGCCGCCCCTGGCGCGCACGCCCGACCTGCGGCTGAACCGCGACGCCAACCGCGCGCTGATCCGTCATCTCGAGGCCGGGGGCGTGCGCAGCCTGATGTACGGCGGCAACGCCAACTTCTACCACCTTGCGCCGAGCGAATACGCCGAGGTGCTGGACTTCCTCGCCGACACGGTGGGCGCCGACACCTGGGTGCTGCCGTCGGCAGGGCCCGACTACGGCCGGCTGATGGATCAGGCGAAGGTGCTGCGCAGCCGTGCGTTCCCGACGGCGATGATGCTGCCGATGTCCTTCCCGTACACCGACGCGGGCCTGGCCGACGGCGTGCGCCGCTTCACCGACGCGATGGCGCGCCCCGCCGTCGTCTACCTCAAGTCCGACCACTACCTGAAGCCGGCGACGCTGGCGGCGCTCGCCGCCGAAGGCCGCATCGTCTCGGTCAAGTACGCGGTGGTCCGCGACGACCCCGCGCACGATCCCTACCTGCGGCAGCTGCTCGAGCACGTTGCGCCCGAGCTCATCACCAGCGGCATCGGCGAGCGTCCGGCGATCGTGCACTTCCGCGACTTCGGCCTGAGCTCGATGACGTCGGGCTCGGTGTGCGTCGCGCCGCGCGGCACCACCCGGCTGCTGTCGCTGATGGCGGCGGGGGACTGGGCGGCGGCCGAGCAGGTGCGTGCCCGGTATCTTCCCCTGGAGGACTGCCGCGACGCGATCAGCCCGATCCGCGTGCTGCACGACGCGGTGACCCTCGCCGGCATCGCCGACATGGGGCCGATGCTGCCGCTGCTCAGCGGGCTCGACGACGCCGAGCGTGCACGCGTGGCGCCGGCCGCGCGCGCGCTGCGGGCCGCGGACGCCGACTGACGCCGCAGACGGCACGCCTCGTCACGCGCACGCGCCACGCCCCGACCCGCGCACGCAACGCGCCCCAGACCGCATCGACTTCGACACGGACACCGCCATGACCCAGGACGCTTCCGACCGACCCGCCGCCCGACGCCGCAAGACCCCCGAGGAACTCCGCAGCCACCGCTGGTACGGCGTGAAGGACCTGCGCTCATTCGGACACCGTTCACGCACCGCGCAGATGGGCTATCACCGCAGCGACTACGCGGGCAAGCCGGTGATCGCCATCATCAACACCTGGAGCGACATCAACCCCTGCCACACGCACTTCAAGCAGCGGGTGGAGGAGGTCAAGCGCGGCATCTGGCAGGCCGGCGGCTTCCCGGTCGAGATGCCGGCGATCTCGCTGTCGGAGCCGTTCCAGAAGCCGACCACGATGCTCTATCGCAACCTGCTGGCGATGGAGACGGAGGAGCTGCTGCGCTCGTACCCGGCCGACGGCTGCGTGCTGATGGGCGGCTGCGACAAGACCACGCCGGCGCTGATCATGGGCGCGGTGTCGATGAACCTGCCGGCGATCTTCATGCCCGCCGGGCCGATGCTGCGGGGCGACTACAAGGGCGGGTTCCTCGGCAGCGGCAGCGACACCTGGAAGTACTGGGCCGAGCTGCGCGCCGGCAACATCACCGAGCGCGACTGGCAGGAGGTCGAGGACGGCATCGCGCGCTCGCCCGGGCACTGCATGACGATGGGCACGGCCTCCACGATGACCAGCGCGACCGAGGCGCTGGGCCTGTGCCTGCCGGGGTCGGCGTCGATCCCGGCGCCCGACGCGCGGCACGCGCAGATGGCCTCGCTCACCGGCAAGCGCATCGTCGACATGGTGTGGGAGGACCTGAAGCCCTCGGACCTCCTCACCGCGGCGTCGTTCGACAACGCCGTCACGACCGTGCTCGCGCTGTCCGGCTCCACCAACGCCATCGTCCACCTGATCGCAATGGCGCGCCGCTCGGGCTTCGACCTCGACCTCGACCGATTCGACGCGCTGGCGCGGCGCACGCCGGTGCTGGCCAACCTGCGTCCTTCGGGCAGGTACCTGATGGAGGACTTCTTCTACGCGGGCGGCCTGCCGGCGCTTCTGGCGCAACTGGGCGACCTGCTCGACGGCACGCAGCGCACCGTCACCGGGCGTACGCTGGCCGAGAACATCGCCGGCGCGCAGGTCTACAACGACGACGTGATCCGCAGCCGTGACCGCGCCCTGGTCGCCGGCGACGGGCTGGCCGTGCTGCGCGGCAACCTCGCGCCCGACGGCGCCGTGATCAAGCCGCCGGCGGCCGAAGCGCACCTGCTCACCCACACCGGTCCCGCGGTGGTCTTCGACGACTACAACGAGATGGCTGCACGCATCGACGACCCGGCGCTCGACATCGACGCCGACAGCGTGATCGTGCTGCGCAACGCCGGGCCGCAGGGTGCGCCCGGCATGCCCGAGTGGGGCCAGCTGCCGATCCCGAAGAAGCTGCTCGAGCGGGGCGTGCGCGACATGGTCCGCATCTCGGACGCGCGCATGAGCGGCACCAGCTACGGCGCCTGCGTGCTGCACGTCGCGCCCGAGTCGTACGTGGGCGGGCCGCTGGCGCTGGTGCGCACCGGCGACCGCATCGAGCTCGACGTGCCCAACCGGCGCCTGAACCTGCTGGTCGACGACGCCGAGCTCGCGCGCCGGCGCGCTGCCTGGACCCCGCCGCCGCCGAAGTTCGAGCGCGGCTTCGGCAAGCTCTACCTGAAGCACATCAGCCAGGCCGACAAGGGCTGCGACTTCGACTTCCTCGAGACCGTGCCCGCCCGCCCGGCCGCAGCGGGCGGCGGCGAACCCGAGATCCACTGACCGCAGACCCGACCCGACGGCGATTGCAGACCCGGTTCCGGCAGCGATCGCAGACCCGGTCCGACATCGATCCGGACCCGAACGAGAGACCCCCGACATGAGCGCCATCGCCTCCCCGATTCCGAACCGCTTCCGTCAACGCCTGCGCGCCGGCGAGCGCCTGATCGGCTGCTGGGCGTCGCTGTCGCACGCGATCAGCACCGAGGTGCTGGGCACGGCCGGCTTCGACTGGCTGCTGATCGACGGCGAGCACTCGCCCAACGACCTGCAGACCTTCATCGCGCAGCTGATGGCGCTGAAGGACAGCGCGAGCGCCGCGGTGTGCCGCCCCGAATCGCTGAACCCGGTGCTGATGAAGCGGCTGCTCGACATCGGCTTCTACAACTTCCTGATCCCGTTCATCGAGACGCGCGAGCAGGCCGAGCTCGCCGTCGCCTCCACGCGGTATCCGCCGGCGGGCATCCGCGGGGTGTCGGTCGCCCAGCGCAGCAACCGCTACGGCACCGTGCCGGACTACCTGCAGACGATCAACGACCACATCTGCCTGATGCTGCAGATCGAGAGCCGCGCCGGCGTCGACGCGGTCGACGCGATCGCGTCGGTCGACGGCGTCGATGCGGTGTTCATCGGGCCGTCCGACCTGTCGGCGGCCTACGGGCACCTGGGCAATCCCGGGCATCCCGAGGTGCAGCAGGTGATCCGCCACATCGTCGAGCGCGTGCGCGCGCACGGCAAGGCGGTCAGCATCCTGACGCCGGTGCGCGCGGATGCGCAGCGCTACCTCGAGATGGGCATCCAGGTGGTGGCGGTGGGCAGCGACCTCGGGCTGCTCCGCGACGCGGCGCGCGGCCTGCGCGAAGCGTTCGCGCCGGACGCACCGCGCACGTGATGCACGCCGCGGCGCGCCTCCGGACGACCGCAACGCACCCGCCTGCGGGTACGATCGCGCGCACCGACTCCGCAGGATCCTTCCGATGAGCACCTCCTCTCCCGATCTCTCGTCGCTGCGCGCCGCGTTCGCCGGCCGCCTGCTGACCGACCCCGCGGACACCGCGCCCTTCCTCACCGACTGGCGAAAGCGCTGGACGGGGCGCGCGCGCGCCGTTGCGCAGCCCGATACGACCGAAGACGTCGCGTCCGTCGTGCGCTGGTGCGCGCAGCACCGCGTGCCCGTCGTGCCGCAGGGCGGCAACACCGGCATGGTCGGCGGCAGCGTGCCCGACGACTCCGGCCGCGCGCTGGTGCTGTCGCTGGCGCGCATGAAGCGCATCCGCGCGGTCGATCCGATCAACAACACCCTGACCGCCGACGCGGGCTGCATCCTGACCGAGGTGCAGCAGGCCGCACAGCAGGCCGACCGCCTGTTTCCGCTGAGCCTGGCCGCCGAGGGCAGCTGCACGATCGGCGGCAACCTCGCGACCAACGCCGGCGGCGTCGGCGTGCTGCGCTTCGGCAATGCGCGCGACCTGTGCCTGGGCGTGGAGGTCGTCACCGCCGACGGCCAGGTGTGGAACGGCCTGCGCGGCCTGCGCAAGGACAACACCGGCTACGACCTGCGCGACCTGTTCATCGGGTCCGAAGGCACGCTGGGCGTGATCACGGCGGCCACGCTGAAGCTGTACCCGCAGCCGGCCGCGCGCATGACCGCGCTGGCCGCGGTCGCGTCCCCGCATGCCGCGCTGCGCCTGCTCGAGCTCGCCCAGCGCCGGCTCGCCGCGACGCTGACCGGGTTCGAGATGATGAGCCGCCTGTGCGGCGAACTGGTCGCGCGCCACGTGCCGTCGGCCGCCGTGCCGCTGGCCGCCGCCAACCCGTACTGCGTGCTGCTCGAGAGCAGCGACCCGCACAGCGAGGCCAATGCCGCGCAGACCTTCGAGCGCCTGCTCGAGGAGGCGTTCGAGGCGGGCATCATCACCGACGCCGCGGTCGCGGCGTCGATCGCGCAGTCGCGCGCGTTCTGGGCGCTGCGCGAGAACATCCCGCTGGCGCAGGCCACCGAAGGCGACAACATCAAGCACGACATCTCCGTGCCCATCTCCGCGATCGGCGACTTCGTCGAGCGCACCAATGCCATGCTCGAGCAGACCTTCCCGGGCATCCGCATGGTGGTGTTCGGGCACCTGGGCGACGGCAACCTGCACTACAACGTCAACGCGCCGGAAGGCGCGGGCGGTGCGCGCTTCATGGCCGACGAACCGGCGATCAACGCGATCGTCTACGACGCGGTTGCGCAGGCGGGCGGCTCGATCTCGGCCGAGCACGGTCTGGGTCAGCTGAAGGTGGCGGAGAACCAGCACTACAAGTCCGCGATCGAGCTGTCGCTGATGGCACGCCTGAAGGCGACCTTCGATCCGCTGGGCATCATGAATCCGGGCAAGGTGATGCCCGTGACCTGACCCCGCCGCGCGCGGCGGGCGATCGAACGACAACGAGGAGACGGTCGATGAAGCGCAGACAGTTGATCACGCAGGGTCTGGCCGCCACCGCGGCGCTTGCGGCCCTGCCCCGCCGCGCGCTGGCGCAGGCGTATCCGAACAAGCCGGTGCGCGTGATCGTGCCGTTCGTGGCCGGCGGTTCGTCCGACATCGTCGCGCGCACGGTCGCGCCCAAGCTGCAGGCGGCCTTCGGCCAGAACATCGTCGTCGAGAACAAGCCCGGCGCCAACGGCGCGCTGGCGGCCGAGTACGTGATGCGCTCGCCGCCCGACGGCTACACGTTCATGGTCGGGTCGATCGGCACCTTCGCGATCAACGCCGCGCTGTACGCGAAGCTGCCCTACGATCCGCTCAAGGACCTCGAGCCGCTGACGCTGGCGGTGACCACGCCCAACGTGCTCGTCGCGCACCCCGCGTTCCCGGCCAACACCGTGAAGGAACTGATCGCCTACGCGAAGAAGAACCCGGGCAAGGTCAGCTACGCGTCGTCGGGCACGGGATCGTCCGACCACCTGTCGGCCGAGCTGTTCAAGCTGCAGACCGGCACGTTCGGCGTCCACGTGCCGTATCGCGGCGGCGCCGCGGCGATGAGCGACCTCATGGGCGGCAACGTCGACACCTCGTTCCAGAACCTCGGCGCGGCGATCGGCCACATCCGGTCGGGCCGCCTGAAGGCGCTGGGCGTGACCAGCACCGAGCGCGTGCGCCAGCTGCCCGACGTGGCGACGGTGTCCGAGCAGGGGCTGCCCGGCTTCGTGGTCACGTCGTGGCAGGCGTTCATGGGCCCGCGCGGACTGCCGCGCGACGTGCTCGCGCGACTCAACGCCGAGCTGGTGAACGCGCTGAATGCGCCCGACGTGCGCGAGCGCTTCGCGCAGATGGCGTTCGACGTGGTCGCCAACAAGCCCGAGGAGTTCGCCGACTTCCAGCGCAAGGAGATCGCGCGCTGGCGCGACGTGGTCAAGCAGAAGGGGCTGGCGCTGGAGTAGCCGCAGCGGCCCGGTACGCCCAGGCGCCCGGCACGGGTGCCCGCGCCCTGGCCGGCCCCTGTCTGCGTCTCGACGGGTCCCTATAATCGTCCGCTGCGGCAGGCCCGCCGCACGCCGGCAGGCCCGCCGCATGCGGCCCTGCCGTTCCCCCGTATCGATGGCGTCCCTCCCATGTCCGAACACCCTTCGCGTCCCCTGAACAGCGCATCCCTGGCCACGGCGGTGACCGAGGTCGGCCGGCGGCTCGACGCGCGCATCGTCACGGCCAACCTGCCGGTCCATCGGGCGTCGACCGTGCTGTTCGACACGCTGGAGCAGGCGGCCGCCGAGGGGCGCGCGGTCGCGGCCGGTACGCTGCATGCCAGCACCTACGGCACGGCCGGCACCCCCACCACCTACGCGCTGATGGACGCGCTGGCCGCGATCGAAGGCGCCGGCCACGCCTGCCGCGCTGCGCTGATGCCGTCGGGCCTGGCGGCGATCTCGGTGGCGCTGCTCGCCGTCGTCAAGACCGGCGACCACGTGCTGATGAGCGACTCCGTCTACGGCCCGGCGCGCAACTTCGCCCAGACCATGCTCAAGGGCCTGGGCGTCGAGACCACCTTCCACGATCCGGCGCTCGACGCCGCGGGGCTGTCCGCGCTGATCCGGCCGAACACCCGCGTGATCTATCTCGAGAGCCCCGGCAGCTACACGTTCGAGATCCAGGACGTGCCGGCGATCTGCAGCATGGCGCGCGCGCGCGGCGTGATCACGATGATCGACAACGCCTGGGCGTCGCCGGTGTTCGCGCGGCCCTTCGACTGGGGGGTCGACATGTCGATCCTGCCGCTCACCAAGTACTGGAGCGGCCACGCCGACGTGCTGATGGGCGCGGTGGTCGTGCGCGAAGCGTTGTGGCCGGCGCTGTGGTCGGCCGTGCGCACGCTGGGGATCTGCGTGGGCGGCGACGATGCGTTCCTGATCCTGCGCGGGCTGCGCACTGCCGACGTGCGCATGCGCCGTCACGAGCAGTCGGGCTTCGAGGTGGCGCGGTGGCTCGAGGCCCGGCCCGAGGTGCGCCGCGTGCTGCATCCCGGGCTGCCGTCGCATCCCGGGCACGCGCTGTGGAAGCGCGATTTCCTGGGCGCGAGCGGCCTGTTCTCCTTCGAGCTCGATCCCGCCGCCTTCGCCGATCCGTCCCCCGAGGGCATCGAGCGCGGTCTTGCGGCGCTGTGCGAGCGGCGGCGGCTGTTCCGCATCGGCTATTCCTGGGGTGGCTACGAAAGCCTGATGATTCCCGGGCGCCTGGGCGGCATCCGCACCGTCCACCCCTGGCAGGGCGGCCCGCTGGTGCGCGTGCACATCGGTCTGGAGGCGCCAGCCGACCTGATCGCCGACCTCGAGGCGGGCCTGGCGGCCCTGCGCGCGGCCCGCTGATACGCGCCGGCCCGCGCCCGGCCGCGCCTGAATCACCCGTTTCCCGGAGACCGTCATGACCCGTCGCCCCTTCCTGCGTGCCGTCGCTGCGGCTGCGCTGTCCGTGTCCTTCGCCCAGCCGGCGCTGGCCCAGGCCCCGGCCTTCCCCACCAAGCCGCTGAAGTTCGTCGTGCCGTTCCCGGCCGGCAGCGCCACCGACAACGTGGCACGCATCGTCGCGCAGGCGATGGGCGAGCAGCTCGGCCAGCCGATCGCCGTCGAGAACAAGCCCGGTGCCAACGGCATCCTCGGCGCGGAGCAGGTGAAGTCCGCGCCCGCCGACGGCTACACCCTGCTGGTCACCACCAACACCACGCAGGCCGCCAACCTCAGCCTGTACCGGAAGCTGCCCTACGACCCGGTGAAGGACTTCACCCCGATCGGCAAGATCGGGGTCACGGGCTTCATCCTGATGGTGCGGCCCGACTTCCCCGCGACGACGCTGCGCGAGTTCATCGCGTGGGGCAAGGCCAACCCCGGCAAGCTCAACTACGGCCACGGCTCGGCCGGATCGCTGGTGTCGGGCGCGCTGCTCGCGCAGATGGCCGGCATCGACGCGCAGGGGGTCGCATACAAGGGCATTCCGCCCGCACTCACCGACCTGATCGGCGGGAGCCTGCAGTTCGCCTTCGCCGACGTCGGCAATGCGGTCGCGCAGATGAACGGCGGCAAGCTGCGGGGCCTGGGGGTGACCACGGGTCGCCGCGCAGGGCGTGCGCCGAACGTGCCGACGATCGCCGAGGCCGGCGTGCCGGGCTACGAAGTCGAGGCCTGGTTCGGGCTGATGGCGCCCGCGCAGCTGCCGGCCGGCGTCCAGCCGAGGCTCACGTCGGCGCTGCTCGCGGTGCTGGGCAGGCCGGAGGTGCGCGAGAAGATCGCGGGCGCTGGCGTCGACGTCGACGCGCAGGACTCGGCGACGCTGGCGCGCACGATCGATGCCGAGATCCGGCGGTGGGCCAAATGGGTGAAGGACGCGGGCATCCAGCCCGAGTGAATCACCGCCGGCGACGTCGGACAGCCGTGCCGCCGGCGGTGCATGCGGGTGCCGAAGGCACCCGCCGCACGCTCAGCCGCGACGGCTGGCCATGTAGTTGTCGTACGTGCCCTCGGCGATGCGGAACCACTGCGTGAGTTCCGACTGCGCCTTCGAGTAGGACGTGTACAGGCTCTTGAACTCCGGCACCTTGTTCGACCACTCGCTGTACTGCTCCTGGGCCGCCTTGTAGCAGGCGTCCATCACCCCGCGGCTGAACGAGCGCAGCTGAGCACCGGAGGCGACCAGCTTGCGCAGCGCGATCGGGTTCAGGTGGTCGTACTTGGCCATCGTGTAGGCGACGCTGTCGCCGCAGGCCGCCAGGTAGGCCGCCTGATACTCCTTGGGCAGCGCATCCCACGCCTTCTG
>JAKOZZ010000227.1 GCA_029779755.1 Pseudomonadota bacterium | reverse complement strand
CAGCACGACGGCCCAGCCGGCGAGCGCGGCCGTGCCCTGGCGCGCCGCGAGCCAGGTCTCGAACAGTTGGGCGCCGCCCTGCAGCAGCGACAGCAGCATCGTCGGCCCGGCCAGCGCCGCGATGCGCGACATCAGCACCCGCACGGGCGGCGTGTCGTCGGTGCGGGGCGCCGCATTCGGGGTCGTGGACGTCGCGGGCGTTGCGGGCGTCGCGGATGTGGCGGATGTGGCGGATGTGGCGGATGTGGCGGATGTGGCGGATGTGGCGGATGTGGCGGACGCCGGAGACGTCGGGGACTGCGGGGCAGGAACGGGCGGAGGGGCGGTCATGGATGCGGGTGCTCGGCGACGAGGTCGGACGGAACATCCGCGCAGCGGCGCCGACGGATCCCGAACGCGACGGATCATAATCGCGGATCGCGGTGTCCGCCCGCGCCGGCATAGGGCGTCGCGGTGCCGACCGCCCTGCGGCCTCACCTCGTCTGTGCAACCTCACCACGCCACTGCAACCTCACCACGCCTCTGCGGTCCCCCATGTTCGGCACCCACGACCTCGCTCTGTTCATCGTCACCGGCCTGCTCCTGAACATCACGCCCGGCCAGGACACGCTGTTCATCGTCGGGCGAAGCAGCAGCGGTGGCGTTCGTGCCGGGGCGGCCGCCGCGCTCGGGATCTCGGCCGGCTGCCTCGCGCACGTGATCGCGGCGGCGGCCGGCCTGTCGGCGCTGCTCGCCACTTCGGCGACGCTGTTCACCGCGGTCAAGCTCGCCGGGGCCGCCTATCTGGTGTGGATCGGTCTGACCATGCTGCGGGCATCGGCACCGGCATCGGCACCGGCATCGGCATCGGCATCGGCATCGGCATCGGCATCGACATCGGCATCGGCGCAGGCGCAGCCGGCGCAAGGGGCGGACCCGGCCGTCGACGCGCACGGGGCAGGCGAGTCGATCCTCGCCGCAGCTGCCGTGCCGGGCACGCACGCAGGGCCTGCGCCGGTGCGTCTCGCCACCGTGTTCTGGCAGGGCTGCCTGACGAACGTGCTCAATCCGAAGGTCGCGCTATTCTTCCTGGCGCTGCTGCCCCAGTTCATCGATGCCGAGACGGCGGACAAGGCGCCGGCCTTCCTGTTCCTCGGGCTCGTCTTCATCGTGAACGGAACCCTGTGGAACCTGCTGGTCGCGTGGTCGGCCGCCCGGGTGGCCGCCGGCGTCTCGCTGGGGGCCGCGGCCGGACGCTGGCTGCGGCGATCGGCCGGCCTGGTGTTCATCGGGCTTGGCGTCCGCCTGGCGCTCAGCGATTCGCACTGAGGCGCGGGCGCGTCCTCCGACGGCGGGGGCGCCCGCACGATCCGTATTGCGCGGCGATGCCGCGCACCATCTCAAGGAGACTGCCAGCATGACCACCAAGGGTTTTGTCGTGACGCACGCGCGTGATGCGCAGTTCGTGAAAGGGCTGCGTGCGTTCTTCGAGTATCGCGATCTCAAGATCGATCAGGCGACCGAAGGGCGGGTGATCGCCCACGTGATCCGCGCTGCACCCGGGGGCGAGTTCGTCGGCAAGCCGCACGTCCACGACACGCAGTTCCAGTTCGTCTACGTGCTCAAGGGCTGGGTGGAGTTCGAATACGAAGGGCAGGGCACGGTCCGGCTCGAACAGGGTTCGTGCGTGTACCAGCCGCCGATGATCCGCCACCGCGAGATCGGCCACAGCGACGACGTCGAGATCCTCGAGATCGTGATGCCCGCCGACTTCAAGACCGAGGAGGTCGACCGCGTCGACTGATCTGCCGATGACCGGCCCGATGCAACCGGCGCCGCAGGACGGCTGCGCCCCCGCGGAACCCGTGCGCGACGTGCCGCTGCGTGTGGCGATCGTCGGTGGCGGGCCGGCCGGGCTGATGGCGGCCGAACGCATCGCGCGGGCACCGCCGTCGGCCGTGCGCGTGGATCTGTACGACGCCATGCCCTCCGTGGGACGCAAGTTCCTGCTGGCGGGCAAGGGCGGCCTCAACATCACGCACGCCGAGCCGTTCGAGCAGTTCTGCACGCGCTACAGCGCTGCGCAGGACCGGGTGCGGCCGCTGCTGGAGGCGTTCGGGCCCGAGGCGCTGCGCGCCTGGGTGCATGCGCTGGGCGTGTCGACCTTCGTCGGCACGTCGGGGCGCGTGTTCCCGGACGAGATGAAGGCCGCGCCGCTGCTGCGCGCCTGGCTGCACCGCCTGCGTTCGGCGGGGGTCGGGTTCCACATGCGGCACCGCTGGACCGGATGGAACGCCGAAGGCCTGCCGACCTTCGAGACGCCAGCGGGCCCGGTGGCGGTGCACGCCGATGCGCTCGTGCTCGCGCTGGGCGGCGGCAGCTGGCCCAGGCTCGGCTCGGACGGCGCCTGGGTGCAGCCGCTGGCCGCCCGCGGTGTGCCGGTCGCACCGCTGCGCCCGGCGAACTGCGGCTTCGACGTGGGCTGGAGCACGCATTTCGCCGAGCGCTTCGCCGGCCATCCGCTGAAGGCCGTCGTGCTCTCGTTCACCGACGGCGAGGGGTGCACCCAGCGCCGGCAGGGCGAGTGCGTGGTCACCGCGACCGGCGTCGAAGGCAGCCTCGTGTACGCGTTCTCGGCCGCACTGCGGGACGCCATCGAGGCGACCGGCAGCGCCCGCATCGAACTGGACCTGGCGCCGGGCCGGAGCGTCGACGCCTTGCGCGGCGCACTGGCGCGCCCGCGGGGCCGACAGTCGGTGGGCCGGTTTCTGCGCGCCGCGACGGGACTCGACGGCGTCAAGGCCGGTCTGTTGCACGAGGTGCTTCCACGTGAGGCGTTCGCCGATCCCGGCCGGCTCGCCGCGGCGATCAAGGCGCTGCCGCTCACGCTGGTCTCGGCACGACCGCTGGCCGAGGCGATCAGCACGGCGGGCGGCGTGCGCTTCGACGCGCTCGATGCGCGCGGCATGCTGCGCGCGCTGCCTGGCGTGTTCTGCACGGGCGAGATGCTCGACTGGGAGGCGCCCACCGGCGGCTACCTGCTCACCGCCTGCATGGCCAGCGGGCGCGACACAGGGGACGGGGTGCTGGCGTGGCTCGGGCTGCGCCCGGACGCGATGCGATAATCGGTGTCCGCCATGACCTGCGCCGCGCCATGAGCATCTCCGCAGAACCCTTGCTTTCACCGAGCGCGGCCGACGTCGTCGCGCAGACGCGCCGCTGGCTCGAGCGTGCCGTGATCGGGCTCAACCTGTGCCCGTTCGCGAAGCCCGCGCACCTGCACGGACGCATCCGCTTCGCGGTGAGCGACGCCGTCACCGAGGACGAACTGCTCGCCGACCTCGAGGCCGAGCTCACGCGCCTGCAGTCGGCCGACCCGCAGCAGGTCGAGACGACGCTGCTGATCCATCCGCACGTGCTCCAGGACTTCCTCGCGTTCAACGACTTCCTCGATCCGGCCGAGGCGCTGCTCGACCAGCTCGAGCTCGTCGGAGAACTGCAAGTCGCGTCGTTCCATCCGGCATTCCAGTTCGGCGACGCGCCCGAAGGCGCGATCGAGAACTGCACCAACCGGTCGCCGTATCCGACGCTTCACCTGCTGCGCGAGGCCAGCATCGAGCGGGCCGTCGCCGGGCTCGACGATCCCGACGAGATCTATCGCCGCAACATCCGCACGCTGCAGCGCCTGGGCCCGGAGGGCTGGCGCCGACTCTGGACCGAATCATGACCGACAGCCAAGCCGCCATCCTGCAGGCCGTGCCGGCCCACGCCCGCCACCTGTGCTTCAACCGGTCCGCCGGATCCGATCCGCGCGGCGCGCTGGCAGCGCTGCGCGCGCTTGCCGACGGCGATGCCGTGTGCGTGGGCCTCGGCGACACCCTCGCGCGGGCGCTCGGGGCCCGGATCCCCGTGCTGAGGCCGTTCCCGAGCCTCGCCGGAAGTGCCGAGGCGATCCCGTCGACGCCGACCGACCTGTGGGTCTGGCTGCGCGCCGACGACCGCGGCGACCTGTATCACGCCTCGCGCGCGGTCGAAGCGGCGCTGGGGGATGCCTTCGCGCTGGTCGAAGCGGTCGATGCGTTCCGGCACGCCGACAGCCGGGACCTCAGCGGCTACGAGGACGGCACCGAGAACCCGGAAGGCGACGCTGCGGTGCGCGCGGCGCTGGTCGCCGACGGACCGTTGCGCGGATCGAGCTTTGCCGCGCTGCAGCGGTGGACGCACGACTTCCGCGCACTCGATGCGATGTCGCAGCCGCAGCGTGACGCCTGCATCGGTCGGCGCCGCGACACGAACGAGGAGCTGGACGATGCCCCCGCTTCGGCGCACGTCAAGCGCACCGCCCAGGAGCGCTTCGAGCCCGAGGCCTTCGTCGTGCGCCGCTCGATGCCCTGGGTCGATGGCCGGGAGGCCGGGCTGATGTTCCTGGCCTTCGCGGCGTCGGCCGATCCGTTCGAGGTGCAGATGCGACGCATGGCCGGGCTCGACGACGGTATCGTCGACGCCTTGTTCGGCTTCACCCGGCCGGTCACGGGCGCCACCTTCTGGTGTCCGGCGATCGCGGGTGGGCGCATCGACCTGGCGCCGCTGGGCATCTAGCGCCGCCTGGGGTGGGGTGTCGCCGGTGCTGGTGCGCTGCCGGGGGCGTGGCGCAGCCGGAGAATGGCGCCGCTGGGGATGGAGCGTCGGCACGCGAGGTTGCGCGGGGTGCGCGGCGTGCCGGGTTGGAGGGTTGAGGAGGCGTCTTCGATGAGTTCCGCTGTCTGGCCGTATCCCGCCCACATCGCTCATCGCGGTGCCGGACGGCTCGCGCCCGAGAACACGCTGGCAGCGCTGCGCGCGGGCGCAGCACAGGGATACCGGATGTTCGAATTCGACGTGAAGCTGTCGGGCGACGGATCCCTGATCCTGATGCACGACGCACTGGTCGATCGCACCACCTCGGGCAGCGGGCGGGTCGCCGCGATGACGCTGGCCGATCTCGCGCGTCTCGATGCGGGCAGCTGGCACTCCGCGGCGTATGCCGGCGAGGGCGTGCCGACCTTGGGGCGTGTGGCCGCGTGGCTGCGTGCCAACGGCCTGCTCGCGAACATCGAGATCAAGCCCTGCCCGGGACGCGAGGCCGAGACCGGAGCGGCGGTGGCGCTCGAGGCGGGGCTGCTGTGGAAGGGGGCGGACGTGCCGCCGCTGTTGTCCTCGTTCTCCGAGACGGCGCTCGAGGCCGCGCGTCGCGCCGCACCGACGCTGCCGCGTGCGTTGCTGCTGCACACCCTCCCGGGCGACTGGCAGCATCGATGCCTGGCGCTCGAGTGCGTGGCGCTGGATGCCCATCACGAAGCGCTCGATGCCGACGTGATCGCCGCGGCGCATGCGTCCGGCCTGAAGGTGCTGAGCTACACCGTCAACGACACGGCGCGCGCCGCGCGCCTGTTCGACTGGGGCCTCGACGGGCTGATCACCGACAGCGTCGACCTCATCCGCCCGGTTGCGCGCTGACTTCGTTCCGTCGTACGCCGACCGCTCGCTACCGCACGCCGACCGCTCGCTGCTGCACGCCGACTGCGCGCTGCTGCACGCTGATCCCGCCCCGTCGTGGGCCGGCCTCGTCCGGTCATGGCGCAGGTCCTGTTCGGTCGTGCGCCGGCCTCGTCCGGTCATTGCGCTAGATCAATGTCCGCACGGGCATGCCCTTTTATCATTCGAAACGACGCAGTTGGTTTTTTTTGGAGTGAACATGGCGATGGATCAGGGCGAGCTTCAGGCACTCGAGCAGGCATTGCGCGCGCGGGCGCGCGTGCTGCGCGGCGAGGTGTCCGAGAAGCTGGGGGATGCGGCCGCGGATGCGGGTGGAATGAACGCGGGGGGCGACTTCGGAGATCAGTCGTTCGCGGCCGGCGAAAG
>JAKOZZ010000206.1 GCA_029779755.1 Pseudomonadota bacterium | reverse complement strand
CACCGGGCGCCCGAGCGCGCCGGCGTCGGGTTCCGTCGAGCCGTCGATCACGATCGCGTCGGTGATGTCCGGCAAGGCCGAGGCGAGGGCGATCGTATGCGCGCCGCCGACCAGGGCCGCGGCGATGTCGAAGCCGATCGTGTTCAGCCCGCTCGTGTTGTTGGCGGCGAGGATCGCCTCGCGCAGGCTGATGGCGTCGTCGGCGCCGTGGTCGGCCATCAGCGCGGCGATGCTGGACGTGTCGCCGTCGGCGACGTCGGCGGTGGTCGTCACCACGAGCGACGTGCCGCCGACGAGCACCTGGTGGTCGGGGGCGAAGCTGAAGTAGGCCGGGCCCGACAGGCCGCCGCCGACCACGTAGTCGCCGAGCAGCGCCCCCGTGGTGCCGTCGTACCGGCTGATCGTGCCGCTCGCCTGCTCCGCCAGCCAGAAGGCGCCATCGGGTCCGAAGGCCACGCCGGCCGGGTTGGCCACCCCGGTCACGAATGCGTCGACGTAGGCCCCGGTGGCGCCCTCGAAGCGCAGCACCTTGGCGTTGTCGAAATCGGCGACGAACAGGTCGCCGTCGGGACCGAAGGTGATGTTCTCGGCGTGGGACAGTCCGCCGCTGCCGGGCGCCACGAAGCTGCCCAGCGCGGCGCCGGTCGCACCGTCGAAGCGCGCAACCTGGTTGCCGGCGCCGACGTACAGGTCGCCGTCGGGGCCGAACGTGATGCCCAGCGGGGTGGACATGCCGCCGCTGGCAAAGGGGTCGATGAACGCCCCGGTGCTGCCGTCGTAGCGCAGCACCGATCCGGTGCCGTAGCTCGCCACGTACAGGTTGCCGTCGGGGCCGAACGCGATGCCGCCGGCGCCGGCCAGCCCGCCGCTGCCGGCGGCGACGAAGGTACCGAGCAGGGTGCCGTCGGCCGCGTAGCGCAGCACGTTCGACGAGGAGAATCCGCTCACGTACAGGTTGCCGTCCGGGCCGGTGATCACCTGCGCCTGCTCGAACAGACCGTCGCCCTGGGCGAAGGCGCCCAGGAAGACGGCCCCCGAGCCGTCGTAGCGGCGCACCTCGTGGTCCCCGCCATATTCGGGGATCAGCACGTCGGCGCCGAAGTGGGTGCCGTCCTCGTCGGTGGCGCTGACGGTGATGTTCATCGTCAGGCCGGCGAGGGCGGCCGAGTACGTGTGCGTGACGCTGGCCGGGTTGCCGGCGTAGGTGGTGAGGGTGCCGTCGCCCCACTGCACGGTCCACTGCGTGATCGCATCCGCACCGGGATCCGTGGCCGCCAGGTTCAGCGTGTAGGCCGTGCCGGCATCGCTGAAGCCCGCGCCGGTCGCGGTGAGGGTCGGTGCGGTGTCCGTCACCGTGACGGTGGTGGTGGCGGTGCCGCTCAGCCCGCCGGCGTCGGTCACGCGCAGGCCGATCGTGTACGTGCCGTCGTCGTCGATGCCCGCTGCGACGAGGGTCGCCCACGTCACCGTCGGGGTGGCGGTCGTCGGTTCGCCGGCTTCGCCGAACACGCCGTCGTTGTCGAGATCCCAGGCGTAGGCGAGCACGTCTCCTGCATCCGGGTCCGAGGACCCGGTGGCCGAGAGGACCAGCGCTCCGCCTTCGGCGATCGCAAACGGGCCGGCCGCCGCGGCCACGGGCGCGTCGTTGGCATCGAGCACGCTCACCGTGACGCTTTCGTCGCGCCACAGTGCCCCCGCGTCGGCGCTGCGCACGACGAGCGTGTGACTCGCAGCGCTCTCGTGGTCGAGCAGGCTGCCGTCGGCGACGGTGATCGTGCCGTCGCTGCCGATCGCGAAGCGCCCGCCGGCGCTGTCCGTCAGGCTGTAGGTCGGGGTGTCGGCGGCATCGGGGTCGGAGGTGAACACCGTGCCGAGCACCGTGCCGTTGGGCGCGTTCTCCGCCACGGTGAGGGTGTTGCCCTGCGCGTACAGGGCGGCCACCTGGCCGGCGCTCATCGCCCCGTTGGCGATCACCAGGTTGTCGATGGCACCGTCGAACAGTGCGTCGCCGCCCCAGTTGGAACGGCCGATGAAGTTGTTGGTGCGCACGGCCACTTCGGGCACGACGCCGGCCGTCGACGCCGCGAGGGCGCCATCGACGTACAGCGACATCTGGCCGCCGGCGTCGACCGTGGCCGCGACGTGCATCCAGCTGCCGTTGGTGATCGCGCCGGCGGCATTGGCACGGTACACGTTGTAGACGCCGCCGCCCACGTCCTGCTCGAGCGTGAAGGTCAGGTCGCTGGTATCTCCCAAGCGGCCGACGTAGATGGCATAGGTGCCCGTGCTCTGGGTCTGACCGAAGTCGACGATGCGCTGCCAGGCCGCCAGGCTGTCGAAGCGCACGTCGGCCGCGATCGTCATCGCGCCGCCGGTGGTGATGCCTGCGATGTTGCCGTACTGGCCGCTCGCGCCGCCCGCGAGGTCGAGGGCGCCCGAGCCGTCACGGCCGGTCGTCTGGGCGGGGCTGCCGGAGAGCACGATCGGTGCATCGCCGCCGGCGTCGTCGCGCCCGAGGTTCTCTGCCGCGCCGAACGTGTAGGCACCGATCACGCTGGTCGCTGGTACACCGGGGACGACGACGAGGTCGGCGGGCCCGTCCGTCACTGCGGACACGTTCACCGTCAGCGTGTTGGTGCTCGGGTCGACGTTCGTGCCGCCATTGGCCGTACCGCCCGCGTCCTGTACGCGGAAGCCGATGGTGGCGATGGCGGTGCCCGCGGCTTCGGCTGCGGGGGTGTACTTGAACAGGCCGGCGGCGATGTCCGCGGCACTCACGAAAGTGCCGGATCCCACCGGACTCGCGTTCGCCGTCAGTGCGCCCGACGCCGGTGCGGTGTCGATCCACACCCCGGTGAACGCATGACCTTCGACCGGGTCGGTGAACCCGAAGTCGGCGGCGGTGAAGGTGTAGACCGTGTCCTCGATCACCTGGATCGTGCCGTCTGCACCCGACGGTGCGTCGTTGACTGCCGAGATCGTGCCGTTGACCGTGTCCGAGTCGGTCTTGGCGCCGCCACTGCCGGTATTGCCGTTGTCGCTCGTCAGCACGGTGAACGCGACGGCACCATTGAAGTCGGCAGCGGCCGTGAAGATCGGGGCGGTGGCGCCGCCGGAGAAATAGCTGTTGATCGCGGCGATCGTGCCGCTCAACACCAGGCTGCTGCTGCCGGAGCCGCCGACCGTGACGCCCGCTCCGCTGCTGGCGCTGAGCGTCCCGGCGGCGGGCGTGACCGACAGGGTCACGGTGAACGACCCGCTGCCGCCATCGACGTCCGCGATCGACACGGCGCCCAGCAACTGCACGACGGCGTCCTCGGGGATCACTGCGCCGTCGCCCGTCACCGTGTTCACCGGGGTGTCGTTGACGGCTGCGATGTCGATCGTCAGCGTGTTCGGTGACGCATCGGTGTTGCTTCCACCGTTGGCGGTACCGCCGTCGTCGCGCACCTGGAACGTGAAGCTCGTCACGGCCGTGCCGGCGGCGTTCGCCACCGGCGTGTACGTCAGCAGTCCGAGATCGATGTCGGCCGTCGTGACGAAGTCGCCGGCGGCGAACGCGGCGCCGTTCCACTTCAGCGTGCCCTGCGACGGCAGCGTGGTGAAGATCACCCGAGTGAAGGCGTTGCCGTCGACGTCGGTGAAGCCGAAGTCGGCGCGCGAGAACGTGTAGACGGTGTCCTCGGTGACGCTGACCGTACCGTTCGTGCCGGCGGGCGCGTCGTTCACCGCGGTGATGTTGATCGTCGCGGTGTCCGATCCCGTGCGCGTGCCACCCGAGCCGGTGTTGCCCAGGTCGCTGCCCGTCAGCGTCAGCAGCGTGCTCGCCGGTGGCGCGTCGCTGTTGGCGGTGTACCCCAGCGTGCCGCCGAGGCTGCCGGCCAGCAGGCTGTTGATCTGGGCGAGCGTGCCCGACAGCGTCACCGTCGCCGTGCCGGACCCGGACACCGTGACCCCCGTGGTCCCGGCGGCGGCGCTCAGGACGCCGGCGCCGACCGACACGGTCGCCTGCACGGCGCTGGTGCCGGCATCGATGTCCGCGATCGACAGGCCGGTACCCTGCAACGCCAGCGCAACCTGTTCGGTGGCCGCGTAGCTCGCAGGGGTGATCGTGGCTGTCGGCGCGTCGTTCACCGGGCTGACGTACAGCCCTCCGCCGTTGGTGCCGAAACTGAACGCCGTCGTGCCGCCGTTCACCGTGGTGTCCGCCAGTGCACCGGCGGTGCCGGACGTCCGGTCCCAAGCCTTGTACGACAGCGTGGTCGTGCCGTTCCAGTCGGCATTGGGCACGAACCGGAAGCGGGCGGTCGCGTCGCCCGGCAGCAAGCGTGCGCTGCTGGTCGACACACTGCCCATCGCGAGCCAGTTCGTGCCGTCCAGCGTGTACTGCCAGGTGCCGTTGGTGTTGTCGGCGGCCGTCACCGCGATGCCCTTCAGCGCGCCCGCATCGGCGTCGGTGGCGAGGTTGGCGTAGGTGGAGACCGCCATGCCGCTGTTGCCGGTGTCGTCCTCGCTGATGCCGTCGAAGGGGGAACTGCTGCTCAGCGAAGGGGCGTCGTTGACGGCCGTGACCGTGATCGTCGCCGTCGCGGGCGTCGGGTCGTACCAGCCCCAGTCGTCGCGCGCCGAGAACGTGAAGGTGTCGACGCCGCTGTAGTTCGCGTTCGGTGCGTAGTAGAGGGTCAGCGCCTGCCCGGTGGCCGCGTATTCGGTGCCGGCGACGACGCTCAGCGTCTTCGCGGCATCGCGGAACAAGGTGCCGTTTGCCGGCAGGGCGTCGACCCGGTACCCGACCACCGTGCCGTCGACGTCGCTGCCGGTCAGGGTGACGGCGATGCTCGAGGCGTCCTCCGCGCCCGACACGCTGGCGTTGGTGGTGACGGGTTCGTCGTAGGTGCCGACGACCTGCAACTGGCGGGTCGCCGCCACGCTGGTGACCCCGTCGCTGTCCGTGGCCGTGAACTCGAGCGTCCGCACCGCGCCCGACGGGTTGTCGCTGGCGTTGGCGTACGTGACCGTGCGCAGCGCGGTCTGGTAGTTGGCGAGGGTGGTCGTGCCCGACAGGGTGAGCGTGCCGGTGGTCGCGTTCCAGGTGCCGGTGATGCCGAGCTGGTTGGTGAACGCCAGCACGTCCTGGGTGCTGTCGTACGCGACACTGATGCGCACGGTCGCGCCGGTGAGCTGGGTGCCGTCGCTGTCGCTGACCGTGATGCCGGTGTCAACCTGGATTGGAGCGCTGTTCTCGGTGAACTGCAGCGTGGTGCCGGTCGGCGTCACCGTCGGCGGCACGAAGATCTGCATCTTGGCGATGACCGCGTCGCCATTCGTGCCGTCGCCCGTGGCGTCGTAGGCGCCGGCCGTGTGCACGGTGGTCGACCAGGTCTCGCCGACCACGTACAGATTCCCGGACGCGTCGGCCGTCACGTCGCGCAAGGTGTCGCTGCCGTCGCCGCCGAAGTAGCTGCCGTACAGCAGCGAGCTGCCGCTTGCGTCGAGCACCGCGACGAACCCGTCGCCGCCCCCGTTGAGCGACGCATCGAGCGCATTGGCGGTGGTCTGGATCGATCCTTCGGTGCGTCCGGTCAGCACGACGCGGTCGCCCGCCATGAGGGCGATCTCGTGTCCCTGGATCACGCCGGAGTTGCCGTAGTACGTGCCCCAGACGCGCTGCGCCGACCCGGTCTGCGCGAGGTCGAACTTGGCCGCGAACGCCTGGCCGTCGGAAAAGTCGCCGGTGGTGTCGTACGCACCGGTGCTCGCGATCGCATCGCTCGAATAGCTGGTGCCGACGATCACCACCTTGCCGGTGCTGTCGATCTCGATGCCGTTGCCGTAGTCGTTGCCGGTGCCGCCGTAGTAGGTGAAGTAGTTCAGCGTGCCCGTCGACGTGATGCGCGCAACGAAGGCGTCGATCGCGCTGACGGCGGTGTCGTAGGCGCCGACGGTGGCCAGCCCGCTGCCGGTGGCGCTGCCCGTCACGTACAGGTTGCCGCTGGCATCGCGTGCCATCGCGAAGGACTGCTCGGCGACGCCGTTGCCGCTGCCGAAGAAGGCGGTCCAGCCGAGCGAGCCCGCGCCACTGACGGCCGTGTTGTACTGGCGCACGCCGACGGCGGCATCGGCGACGTTGGTGTAGCCCGACACCCAGGCCATCCCGCTGTCGTTGACCACCACGTCGTTGAGCAGGTTGTCGCCCGCCACGCCGGAGTAGGTCGAATAGAGCACCGCGTTGCCGGCCGCGTTCAGCTTCAGCAGATAGGCGTCCCAGCCGCCGCCGCTGACCGTGTTGGCACCGTTGACGATCGGCAGGTTGGTCGAGCTGGTCTGGCCGACCACGTAGGCGATGCCGTTGCCGTCCACCTCGACGTTGTAGGCGTACTCGTCGCCGCTGCCGCCGAAGAAGGTCGAGTACACCAGCCCGCCGCTGCTGTTGAACTTGGCGACGAAGGCATCGCCGGTGCCGGAGAAACTCGTGTCGTACGCGCCCACCGACGTCGGGAAGCCCGACGACAGGGTGCGGCCCGTCACGTAGACGTTGCCGCTGGCGTCGACGTCGACGCCGCTGGCGCTGTCGAGGCCGGTGCCGCCCAGATAGGTCGACCAGGTGAGCACCGGGTCGATCACCAGCGTGCGCGTGTGGTCGTAGTCGCCGAGCGCGAAGCCGACCGTGCCGTCGTCGTGCAGCACGTAGCGGCTGTCCACCGCGATGCGCGTGCCGTCGTCGGCGGTCTGGTGACTGACGGGGGCCTTGAAGACGATCGTGCGCCCGCTGTCGTCGAGCGTCACCACCAGCGCGCCGGCGTCGTCGAGGTGCACGCCGGCCGCGCCGTCGAAAGCCAGGCGGATGACGTCGGTGTCGGTGCCGGCCGCGACGATGAAGTCGTACTCGAGCTGGCGCGCGGTGCCGTAGTAGCGCACGTCGATGCCATCCCAGACGCCGCCGTAGCGCACGGCGCCGTACTGCGCAACGTCGGTCACCCAGCGGTCCTCGGCGCCGATCAGGTAGTTGCTGGTCGCGCCCAGCGGCTGCTCGGCGACCGCCGACGGGGTGTCGTGTGCGCCGACCAGGTTCAGCCGGATGGCATGGCCGAGCTGCTCGCGCTGCAGGTCGATCACGGCATCGCCTTGCGTCAGGTAGACGCCGTAGCCGTCACCGCGCGCGACGAAGTCCACCTGCGCCGCCGACTGCCCCTGGTTGCGTTCGAAGCCCAGCGCGGGCGACAGGCCGGCCAGCACCGGCTGCGAACCCGCCGTGTCCGCGGTGTCGTCCTGGGCGGCCACCTGGACATCGAGGGCGGTCAGCAGGACGTCGCCTTCGGTCTGCGGGTCGCCGGTGGCCGCC
Source organism: Pseudomonadota bacterium (assembly GCA_029779755.1). GTDB lineage: Bacteria > Pseudomonadota > Gammaproteobacteria > Burkholderiales > Burkholderiaceae_E > Quisquiliibacterium. Next base: position 40,661 of record JAKOZZ010000206.1, on the reverse strand, counting down.
ACCGGCGACTGGGCGGTGCCATCTCCGGCCGCCGGCAGCGCTGCTTCCGGATCGGCGGTGGTCGTGACCGGCGCCGCACCCTCGTCGATGGTGTGCGCGGCCTCCCCGCCGTCGTGGGTGTCGGCATCGATCAGGCGCACCTGTGGCGCCTGCGGGTCCTGCGCGGCCAGTGCCCCGGCACCCAGGGCGGACAGCGGCGAGTCGGCCGAGTAGAGCAGGCGGGGCTCGAATTCCTCGATCGTCGCCCGGCGCGCGACGGCGCGCGCCGGGCCGGTGGACGCCGGCCGCGCCTGGTCGGCCGCGCGCGACGGCGCGGCACGGCTGCGCAGCCATGCGCGCGCTGCGCGCGCGATGCGGCGCATCACCCCATCCTCCCGGGTCCCTGGTGTTCTCATCGAGTCTTCATGCGGACTTTCCCCATCAGGGATATCGCATGAAGCGCGGGCCCGGTCGTCCGGACGCCGATCGGCGGATCGACCCGCCTGCCCGACGGCCGACGGGGGCGGCGGCCGCGCCACGGCGCGGCCCGGCGTTCAGCCGTCGAAGGCGACCTTGCAGCGCAGCCCGGACGGCAGGCCGAACCCGCTGTTGGGCAACTCGAGGCGCACGCGGAACGTATTGCTGGCGGGGTCGACCACGCGGTCGACCACCGACACGCGCGCCGGATGCTCGCCTGCGCCCGGCAGGTCGGGCTGCACGCGCGCCGACTGTCCGACGCGGATGCGGCCGAACTGGGTGGACGGCAGGATCAGCTCGACCCGCAGCGGATCGATCGCCGCCAGACGCACGATCGGCTTCTCCTCGACACGCTCGCCTGAGCTCAGGTAACGCTCGACGACCACGCCGCTCACCGGGCTGTAGATCGTGCGCTGTGCAAGCTGTGCACGCGCCAGCTTCACCTCCTGGGCGGCCATCACCCGCTGCTCCTGCGCCTGCGAGAACTTGGCGTCGGCCAGCCGCGATTCGGTGGCCGCCTGGTCGAGGGCCTGGTTCGAGATGTAGTTCTGCCGGTACAGCGACTCGTTGCGCTCCTGCTTGCGCCGGGCGAACTCCTGCGCCTGGACGGCCGACGCGACCTCGGCCTCGCTCTGTGCACGCGCGACGGCGACGGCGACGGCCGCGCGCTCGACCTTGGCGTCGAGCTGCGCGATCACCTGACCCTTGCGCACGATGTCGCCGCGCTCGACCTGCACGCGCTCGATCACGCCGATCACCGGGCTGCCGACGTCGACGACGACCGAGGGTTCGATCAGGCAGCCGACCGGCTCGGAGCGGCGGGCGTCGGCGGCGGAAGGCGCGCGCTGGGCCGTGCCGGGCGGGGTCGCAGCCGATGCGGGGGTCGCAGCCGATGCGGGGGCTGCGGACGCGGGCGGGCGCGCCGCGCCCGGTGTCTGCGCGTGGCCGGGCAGCAGCAGGGCCGGCGGCAGCAGCAGCGCGGCGGCGCAGGCGATCGTCGTCGCGGCGCGCGGGCACCGGGCACGCGGACCGTCGGCCCGGTGGTGCGTCCGCATCGATGCGTGGCTCTTGAGCGTCACTCGAACTCCGTCGAAAACGAAAGGCTGTCCGCCAGCTGCGCGTCGGCGCGCATCATCGCCATGCGCTGGGCCCGGTGTCGCGCTTCCTCGGTGCTGCGGACCCCGGCGACCAGCATGCGCGCCAGTGCATCCGGCAGCGGCGCCCGGGGCGCCGCCATGCGCGACACCCAAAGACGTAATTGTGGCGGCAATCGGCTGCCCAGCAAGCCTTGTGACAGGCAAAGCAACGTTTCGTGGCTGCCGGGGTCGCCCTGGCGCGCCGCGCGCCCCCACAGCTGCCGATCGATCCGTCCCGACGCGTTCTGCTGGCAGCAGATCACGTGCAGTCCGCCGGCTGCGCGCGCCGTGTCGTCGAGCTTGATGTCGGTGCCGCGGCCCGCCATGTTGGTGGCGATCGTGACCGTGCCCGCCCGGCCGGCGCCGGCGACGGCCTGGGCTTCCTCGGCGCTCTGGTGGGCGGTCAGCACCTGGTGCGCGACGCGCAGCCGATGCAGGCGTCGCGACAGGGCCATCGAGTCCGCGATCGAGTCGGTGCCCACCAGCACCGGCCGGCCGCGCCCCGTCTGGGCCCGGATCGATGCGATCACCGCCCGCCAGCGGCTGCGCGGATCCGTGTACACGCGCGTGCCGAGGTCGACGCGTCGTGAGGCGCGCCGCAGCGGCACGCGTTCGACGCGCAGTCCGTACGTGGATGCCAGCTCGCCCGCCGCTTCGGTGAGCGTGCCGCTCATGCCCCCCAGGCGCAGGTAGCGGGGGAAGAAGCGCTGGAAGCTGAGCTGCGCAGCCGTCCGCTGGCCGGGGGAGGGCGCGCAGCCCTCCTTCAGTTCGATCAGGGTGTGCAGTCCGTGCGACCAGACCCGGCCGTCCGCGATGCGCCCGGTGTTGACGTCGACGATCTCGACCTTGCCCGCGCGCACCACGTAGTCGACGTCGCGCCGGTACAGGTGCAGCGCCGACAGGGCCGTCTCGAGCAGCGCTTCGCGCTGGCGGCGATGTCGCCAGATGCCGGGCAGGCCGGCGGCTTCCAGGTCTGCGCGCTGCCGGCCGAGATCGGTGAGTTCGGCCGATCGGGTCGCGCTCTGCGTCGTGAAATCGAAGTCGCGCGTCAGCCGCCCGGCGATCTTGAGCGCACGCCGGCAGGCCTCGATCTGTCCCGGGTCGTGTTCGGCGCGCGCCAGCACGAACGGCGTGCGCGCCTCGTCGATCAGCACGCTGTCGGCCTCGTCGATCAGGGCCAGGCACAGCCCCCGCATCACCGGGCCGGACGTCGCGGCGCCGGGCGCGGCGCCGGGCACCGCGGCGTGCACACGCAGCCGGCCCCGCAGTCCGCTGCCGACGCCCACGCCGGCCAGCCGGTCGCGCAGGTAGTCGAAGATGAACTCGCGCGCCGTGCCGTACGTGACGTCGGCGCGGTACGCGTCGCGGCGCGCCTGCGGCGAGGCGTCCGTGTCCAGGCAGGCGACGCGCAGGCCGAGCGCGGCATAGACCGGCGCCAGCTCGGCGGCGTCACGCGCCGCGAGATAGTCGTTGGCCGTCATCAGGTGGACGGGGATGCCGGCCATCGCCGCTGAGGCCGCCGCGAGCAGTGCGGCGACGGTCTTGCCTTCGCCGGTGGCCATCTCGGCCAGGCGGGCATCGAGCATCACCCGCGCGGTGATGATCTGCGTGTCGAACGGGTCGAGCCCGAGCACGTGATGGCACGCGATCGTCGCCGCGGCCATCGCCGGTGCCAGCGCGTCGTCGGTCAGTCCGTCGCGTCCGACCCCGGCCCGCACCGTGCGGATCCAGGTGTCGAACGCCGCGCAGCCGAACGGCGGCGCCTGTGTCCGCGCATGCCGTACCGCCGCAACGAAGCGCGCGCGTCGCCGGCGGCCGAACGCCTCCGGCAGGGCGGCGGTCATCCGGCGCAGCATCCGGTCGACGGCATCGCCGGACGCGAGCGGGCGTTGCGGATAGCGCCCCTGCAGGGCGCCCGGCACGGGCAGAAGCAGGCCGTCCAGAGGGGGGGAACCGGCGTGCGCGCGCGGATTCATGGCGGGGCGCCGTCGATGATCAGACGCCGACGGCCAGTGCCGGCCGGTCGCCCGACAGCAGGCGCAGGAACACCTGGCGCAGCCGTCGCCAGGCCTGCGTCCCGAGCGGTGCCGCGCCGTGGTCGAACCGCACCCATACGCGCCCGCCGACGCGTTCCAGCAGGATGCCCTCGACTTCGAGATCGGCGATGAACACCGGATCCAGCACGCGGATCCCGTCCGCGTCGGCCGGGTCGGTCATGAACGGGCCGCCGCTGCGGTCGCCCAGCGCCGGGCTCGGCAACTCGCGGGTCGCGGCCGGGATGTCGCCGGCCAGCCGCGCGGGCATGCGGAGCAGCCCGTGTTCGGCCATGCGCACGGTGACGGCGCGCGTCTGTTCGCGGACCAGGCCGGCGTCGTTCTGCTCGAGGGCCACGCGCACGCGCAGCAGGGTCGGTGACAGGGTGTGCGCCACCAGCGTGCCGTGCGCGAGATACGCACCCTCGAGATCTTGCGGCTTGGGCAGTGCGAGACGTCCGTCGGCGGGGCTTCGGACCGTCAGCCGGCCGATGCGCTCGAGCAGCACGCCGGCGTCGCTGCGGGCACGCTCGATCTCGTCGGCGATCTGCCGGGCCTCGGCCGCGTTGCGCCCCAGCGCCGCCTGGTAGGCGGCATCCAGCGCGGCCAGCCGCGCGCCCGCCCGGTTCCAGTCGGCCAGCAGTTGCGGCTCGCTCATCTGGACGATCGGCTGGCCTTCGCGCACCTCGGCACCGTCGGCCGCCAGCACGCGTTCGACGAAGCCGTCCACGCCCGCCCGCACGCGCGCCTGTTCCGGCACCCACACCACCCCCGGCGCCACGGTGGAGAACGGCAGCGGCACGACGAACACCGCAACGAGCAGCGCGGCGACGCCCGCGGTCGAGACCGCGACCGCCCGCAGGCGCGCGCGCGCCAGGCGCGGCGATTTCGCCAGGTAGTCGACGAAGCGCGCGAACGGCCGAAGCGCGAGCTGCCACGCCACCAGAGCGCCCGCCGGCACGGCCAGCACGAAGGAGATGCCCGCAAGCCACGTGAGGATCACGGCGGAGATGACCCAGCGGTAGAGCGCCGACGCCACCCCGTAGGCGGTGAGCCAGGCGCGTTCGGCACGGGACACCGTGGCGGCCGTCACGTCCGCGACGCCGAACAGCAGGTGCTCGGCACGGCGCAGCAGCCACGCGTTGCTGCGCGTCGCCAGTCCCGGAATCTCCAGCGCGTCGGCCAGGGCGTAGTACGCATCGAAGCGCATCAGGGGGTTGCCGTTGAACAGCAGGGTCGACACCGTGCCGATCATCATGACCGCGAAGGCGCCCTGTCGCAGCGGGCCGTCGCTCATGTGCAGCCACGCCCAGAACGCCAGCGCGGCGAGCACGAGCTCGGCGATGATCCCCGCGAGACTGACGGCGATCCGCCGCGACTTCTGACGGAATCCGGACGCGGCGGAGGCGTCGACGTAGGGCACCGGTGTCAGCACCAGCAGGGTGACGCCGACCTCGTGCACTTCGCCGCCCCAGTTGCGCACGGCGAGCGCATGGGCGGTTTCGTGGATCGTCTTGACCAGCGGATAGCACAGCCAGAGGGTGAACAGCATGCCGGGCGTGGCGAGCCGCTGGTGCGCGTACGCGGCGAGCGTTCCGGCGTGGCTGCCTGCCGCGACCAGGGACAGCACGGCCAGCAGCGCCCACACGACGAGCATCCACGGCCGCGCGAACAGGCGGCCCAGGGGCGCCAGCAGGTCGAGCAGCGACGTCGGGTCGAAGAGCGGCACGCGGAACGCCAGCGGGTTGATGCGCTGGCTGCGCGCCCGCCGCATGCGTGCGTCGCGTCGGTCGAAGATCGCCGCGACGTCGGCGCTGGCTTCGGTCGCGATCAGCTCGGCCGCGTGCAGGCGCGCGAGCAGGTCGACCACCTCCGGCTGGCTGGGCGCATCGTCGCCCAGGTCGTGCAGCGCGGCTTCCCAGATCGTCTGCACGGAGCGCCGGCCGTCGAGCCGGCCGACGACGCTCCAGGCGACTTCGTTCAGCCGGTGCTGGCGCCCGGAGACGCGATCCTTCAGCACGTGCCAGATCTGGCCGCGGTAGCAGTGGCGGTCGACCTGCACGTGACTGCGCACCCGCGGGTGCAGGTCGGCAACCCGGTGCCAGTGCTGGCTGAAGACGCCCGAGCCCATCGCGTCCCTACCGGCTGAGCGACCAGAACGTCAGACGCAGCCAGTCGAACGCACGGTTGCCGATGATCCAGTACAGCGGCCGGTTGCCGGCGTCGATCTTGCCGATGCCTTCGAGTCCGGGGCGCAGGTCGCGCGGCCCGGGGCCTTCGAAGGCCGCTTCCGTCTCGAAGACGTTGCGGCCGTCGACCGTGGACGCCACCGGCTTGACCCGGACGATGCGGATCGCATGGGTGTCGTCCGGGCGGGTGCTCAGTGCGATGCGCCCGACGTTGCCGGCCTGGACGCGCGCGACGTCACGGTCCTCCACGTCGAGGATCACGCGGAACTGCTCGAACGGGGCGAGGGTCAGCAGCGTGTCGCCCTTGCGCACCGGCGCGCCGAGCTGCTGCTTGAGGTCGCCCTTGATCAGCACGCCGTCGAACGGCGCGACCAGGCGGCCGCGCTCGATGTGGCTGCGCACGACCTCGAGCTGCGCGCGCGCTTCGCCCGCACGTGCCTGGGCGATCACGACCTGCGCGCGATCCTGACGGGCCAGCGCCTCCGAGTACGCGGTCTCGTGGCGGCTGACCTCGTTCTCCCAGCGGCGCAGCTCCAGCTGCAGGTCCTCGTCGGCGAGCTCCGCGAGCAGCTGACCGGCGCGCACGGTGTCGCCGGGCCGTGCGTGCACCTGCTTCAGGAACCCGTCGGCAGGCGCCACCAGCACGCGCTGCACCGCGCCTTCGATGTGGGCGGGCGCCACGACGCTGGCCGGCACCGGGATCAGGGTCAGCGCCGCAGCGGCGGCGATGATGGCGGCCGACACGATCTTCAGGCGACCGTGTCCGGCGCCCAGCAGCCGCTTCGGGTAGCTGGCGACGACGGCCGCCAGCCGCGCGACCGGCGGCTCCTCGAGGCGCTGCTTGAGCTCGAGCAGTTCGGCGAGCAGGGCGACCGCATCCTCGGCGAAGTCGATCGTGCTCTGCTCGAACGGACGCGCCGACCGGCGCTCGAAGGTCACCGCGCCGACGATCCGCCCGTCCTTGCCCATCGGCACCGTGCACAGCGCGCCGGCGGCCTGGCGCTGCGCCAGCTCCGCATGGGCGAGCGTGATCAGCGGCCGGTCCTCCGGCTGGGGCGGGAACCGTACGGTGACGGTCTGGTCCGCCGCCTCGTCCATCGCCGCGGCGATCTCGCGCAGCTCGCGACTGCGACCGTTCAGCTCGGCGCCGTGCGACAGCGCATGGACTTCGATCAGCCGCCGGTGGGTCAGGCCGATCGCCACGCGATCGCAGTCGCAGGCGACCGCCAGTTCGTCGGCGACGGCGGCGGCCGAACGCTCGAGTCCTTCGTGCGACAGGGCGACGGCCACCAGGTCGAGCAGGCGGGCTGCGCCGGGCGACCCCGGGCCGGCACCGTCCCGGGTGCGCTCCGGTGCGCGCGCGTTCGAAGGGCCTTTCGCGTCATCGCCGGCGCCTGGTGCGTGCGCCCGCCGCGCTGCGCCGCCCGTCGCCCGCGCCGCCGAAGCGCCGCCCGCCGGTGCGACCGGAGCGCCGCTCGCCGGTGCGCTCGAACCGTCGCCTCGAGCAGGTCTTCCGGGGTGCCGGGCCGGCTCGGCAAGTGCGCGGACGGCGTCCGGCGTCGTCCCGTGCGCGGCCGAGGGGGGGCTGCGGGCGACCCGGCGAGGGGCTGCGCGGACGTGTCGTCATCGGAATCCCGCAGCGCGAAGGCCAGCGCCCCCACCCGTCGCCCGCGGGAGAAGATCGGTTTGGCGAGCACCCGCTGCGCCCGCAGCGCGACGTCGGTGTCGGCGGGCGCCGTGTCGGGTGCAAGCGCCGCTTCCGACGCGGGTGACGCACCGGGCGACGCGCGCACGGGAATCAGCAGGTCCTGGTCGTCGCGGTCGACGATCAGACCGGTGGTGAACGTCGCCCGCGCCGCGTCGGCCAGCGTGCGCTGCTCGGACGATCCGCGCGGCCACACCGCGGCCGTGCGCAGGCCCTCCGGAGACGAGACGAGGACGAGCGCCGACACGACGTCGTCACGCCTCGACATCTTCCGTTCGAGCCATTGCTGGGCGGCTGGAGCTTCCATCTGCCTTTCTTTGAAGCAGAACTGGTATGGGTTTGGGCCCGAGTTTGCATGTGCCGAAATTCACGGGCGAGTCCGTCCGACCGCGGCGCCGTGCCGCCGGTCGGGTCGGTGGTGCGGATGGCCGTCGGCGGGCGCCGAGCGGTCGCGGACGACGGTGGGTGCGCGGGATTCAGCGCTCGACGGCATCCCGGCGGCACAGACGGATGCCGCGTTCGATGGGGGCCGTCACGCCGAGGGCCCAGCGCGTGCCGAAGCGCGGGTCGATCACCGCCATCCGGTCGTTGGGGCCGGAGGGGAACCCGAGCAGCACGTCTTCGCTCGGTGCTTCGGGGTAGACCGCGGTCCAGTGGTCGAAGCCGCGCAACACGGCGATGGTGTTGAACATGCACATCAGCCAGCGGGAGCCGGCGGTGCTGCGGGCGTGCAGGCCACGCACCCGCAGCACCGACACGCGGGGTTCGCGACGCACCTCGACGATCTCGAGATCGAGGTCGGAGCGGCCGGTGTCGATGGCACGGATGCGCAGCATGCCCGCCACGACGTCGCCGGACGCGCTGCGCGCGGCGTCGGGCGTGGGGTCGGACAGTGGGGCGCGCGGTGCGGCCGGGATGGCCTGGGGAAGCTCCGGGGCGTCACGTACGGGGCCGAAACTGCCGGACAGTGCCCGCACGGGAGGGACGTCCGCCGGCCGCGGATCGGCCGGTGCGGCGCGGGTCGGGCCCGGTGGAAGCGCCAGAAGCGCGAAGGCGAGGGAGGTGCCGAGCAGGGGCCGGGCGACCGCGGTGCGCGTCGCGGTGCGGTGCGCGGGTGTGCACGCGGGGGCGCCGATCGACGCGAGGGGGAGTGCGTGGGTGGAACGACGGGCGGGCACGGCGCATTGTATCGCTCCGTGCCCGTATGCCCGCGCCGGGCTGGCCGGGCGGCCCGATCGGGCGAGACGCTCAGGCGGTGCGCGGACGGCGGGTGCGCCGGGTCGCCGCGATGCCGGCCAGGCCGAGGCCCAGCAGTGCGAGGGCGCCGGGTTCCGGAACCTTCGACGCTTCTTCCACGGTCACGGAGCGCAGCTTGAAGCCGGTGCCGTCGAGCCCGAAGCCGGCGCCGAAGCCGAACCAGTCGTTGGCGGCGTAGGCGGCGATGTCGATCGTGATCGTGCTGCCCGAGTTCCAGTTGCCGCGACGCAGGCCGCTCGTCCACCCGGCGTCGACTGCGTCCACGGTGTTGAAGCTGAAGTCGATGCGCTCGTCGTTGTTGCTGCCCGGCTGGTTGTCGTTCACCCAGTCGTACAGCGTGAGGGTGACGGACGTCACGACGACGTCCTTGTTGAACTTCAGGCGCACGAACTCGTCGTAGTTGTTGCTCGTCGATCCGTTGTTCCAGGACCCGTAGGGCGCGGTGCTGCTGGTGCGCGTGCGGAACTGCCAGTTCGCGGTGTTGGGGTCGTTGTCGATGTAGTGCTCGTCGTCGTTGGTGTCGCAGTTGCGCACCTGCATCAGCGTCGTGCTGGACGGGCAGTTCGCGTCCGGGCTCGAGACGCCGACCCCGGGCGAGTAGGTGCCCATCGACAGGCCCGCCACGTTCGGGTTGTCGAAGACGAAGGTGGCGCCACTGCGGTATCCCGCCGTCGCCGACGTGAGATTGACGCCGCCTGCGCCGTCGCTGCCGTTCGGCGCATTGCCGCCCGAGTTCAGCGTGAACGTCACCGGCGCGGCGGACGCGGGCACGGCGATGCACAGGGCACCGATGGCGCAGGCGAGGGTACGAAGGGGATGAATCATGGTGACCTCTTTTCGGGATGCGGGTTGCGAATGCATCCAGACAAAGCAATGGTCGTGCCAGTTTCGTAAGTTATTGAAAAATCGAGAAAAGCGGATCCTGCTGGGCCGATCGCCCGGACTTCACCTCAGCGTTCCGACGTGACGCTGTTCACGCGCGGAGGGCGCGAGCCACCTGGCGTGTGCGAAAGATCACGCGCGTGCGTGATCCTGTACCCGAGGGTGTATGCGGGGGCGGAGAGTGGGTGTCAATCCGGCCGACCGGGAGAACCGCACGTCCGGACGTGCGCTGCGTCACGCTTCGGAGCGCTCAGCCCCAGTCGGACGCCAGCAGCGCGCGCAGGGTCTCGAGGCGCGCCCGGCCGATGCGCGCGGCGATGCGCGCCTCGGTCTGTTCGATCATGCGCGCGCCGGCCCGGTTCAGCTGGCGGCCCCGGTCGGTGTAGACCACCAGCTTCGAGTTGCCGCGCTCGGGATCGTCGTGCAGGGCCAGCAGCCCGCGGCGCGCGAGCTCGCCCACCGTCTTGTGGACCGCCTGTCGCGAGATCGCCAGGCGGCGGGCGAGCTCGGCCATGTGCGTGGGCTTGCCGGCCATCACCGCGAGCAGCCGGCTCTGCGCGGGTGTGAGGAATGCGAAGTCGCTGCGCTCGACGCCCTTCATGATCTCGTCGGCGAACCATTCGGAACGCGCCAGCAGCAGCTGCTTCAGGTTCAGCCGGCCGAGGTCCTCCGGCGTGTGCGCGGGCTTCGGGGCGCCTGCGGCCGGCTTCGGGAGGCCGGCCGCGGCCTTCGCGGGGCTTGCGGCGGTCATCGTGCGTGCGGTCGGGTCTGGGTCGTGTCGGCGGAACGCGAAACGGTCGTGTGCGGGGCCTCGGGCCATTGCCGCTGGAAATGCCTGCGATGCGCGCTGTGAATGTCAACGCAGGTTGACACACGGATTCTGGCGGCGTACCCTTCAAATGTCAATATTGGTTGACAAGAAGTCCCGCGCCCGGGGCGTCGCGTCGGCCGGTGCGTCCTGTCCCTATAATCCCTGTTTTACTTAAGACGGCGAGAGCATCGATGAAGATCCTGGTACCCGTGAAGCGCGTGGTCGACTACAACGTCAAGGTACGCGTGAAGAGCGATGGCACTGGCGTGGACATTGCCAATGTCAAGATGTCGATGAACCCCTTCGACGAGATTGCGGTCGAGGAAGCGGTCAGGCTGAAGGAGAAGGGCGCCGCGACCGAAATCATCGCGGTGAGCTGCGGTGTCGGCGCGTGCCAGGAGACCCTGCGCACCGCGATGGCCATCGGTGCCGATCGCGCCATCCTGGTCGAGACCGATGTCGAGCTGCAGCCGCTGGCCGTGGCCAAGCTGCTCAAGGCGGTGGCCGACAAGGAGGGCCCCGGCCTGATGATCCTGGGCAAGCAGGCGATCGACGACGACGCCAACCAGACCGGCCAGATGCTGGCAGCGCTGATGGGCATCGGCCAGGCCACGTATGCGTCCAAGGTCGAGATCGCCGACGGCAAGGCCAAGGTCGTGCGTGAAGTCGACGGCGGCCTCGAGACGATCACGATGTCCCTGCCGGCGGTCGTCACGACCGACCTGCGCCTGAACGAGCCGCGCTACGTGACGCTGCCGAACATCATGAAGGCCAAGAAGAAGCCGCTCGAGGTGGTCAAGCCGGCCGACCTCGGCGTCGACGTCGCGCCGCGCCTGAAGACGCTGAAGGTCGCCGAGCCGGCAGGCCGTTCGGCGGGCGTCAAGGTGCCCGACGTGAAGACTCTGGTCGAGAAACTGAAAAACGAAGCGAAGGTGATCTGAGATGGCTGCACTCGTCATTGCCGAACACGACAACGCAACGCTGAAATCCGGCACGCTGAACACCGTCACGGCGGCTTCCCGCCTGGGCGGTGAAGTGCACGTGCTGGTGGCCGGACACAACTGCGGCGCGGCCGCCCAGGCCGCCGCGCAGGTGGCGGGCGTCTCGAAGGTGCTGGTCGCCGACGCGGCCCACCTGGCCGATCAGCTCGCCGAGAACCTCGCCGAGCAGGTGCTGGCGGTCGCCGGCAACTACACGCACGTGCTGGCGCCCGCGACGGCGTTCGGCAAGAACGTGACGCCGCGCGTCGCCGCGCGCCTGGACGTGGCGCAGATCTCCGACATCACCAGCGTCGAGTCGCCCGACACGTTCACCCGTCCGATCTACGCGGGCAACGCCATCGCCACCGTGCAGAGCGCCGACAAGGTCAAGGTGATCACGGTGCGCACCACGGGCTTCGATGCCGCGGGTGCGGGCGGCTCCGGTGCGGTCGAATCGATCGCCGCCGTGGCCGATTCGGGCAAGACCAGCTTCGTCTCGCGCGAAGTCGCCAAGAGCGACCGTCCCGAACTGGCCGGTGCCAAGATCGTCGTGTCCGGCGGCCGTGGCATGGGCAGCGCCGAGAACTTCAAGATCCTCGACCCGCTCGCCGACAAGCTGGGCGCCGCGCTGGGCGCCTCGCGCGCTGCCGTCGACGCCGGTTACGCGCCGAACGACTGGCAGGTCGGCCAGACCGGCAAGATCGTCGCGCCGCAGCTGTACGTGGCGATCGGCATCTCGGGTGCCATCCAGCACCTGGCCGGCATGAAGGACAGCAAGGTGATCGTCGCCGTGAACAAGGACGCCGAGGCCCCGATCTTCGGCGTCGCCGATTACGGTCTCGTCGCCGACCTGTTCGCCGCCGTGCCCGAGCTGGTGACCGAACTGGGCTGATCCTCCGGGCCGCCGCCGGCGCCTGCCCGGGAACACGTTCCCCGAAGGCGCCGCGTGGATCCTGCACGGAACCGCGGCCGTCCCGCCGGAACGCCTGAACGCATCGCACCGCGCGATCCCTTCATGCATTCCGGTCCGGGCGGCCGCTTTTTCATGGCGCGTTCGGCCGCGGTCGGCCATGGTGCGCCCCTGCTGTTCTTCGCATTCGATGGAGTCGAGCGATGTCGTACAACGCGCCCCTGAAAGACATGATGTTCGTGCTGGAGCACCTTGCCGGAATCGACCGGGTGGCCGCACTCCCGGGGTTCGAGGAGGCCGGGCTGGATACCGCGCAGGCGGTGCTGGAGGAATCCGCGAAGTTCAACGAGGGCGTGGTCGCGCCGCTGAACTGGGACGGTGACGTGAAGCCCTCCTGGCTGGAGAACGGCGTGGTCACGACCACGGCCGGGTTCCGGGATGCGTTCCGGCAGTTCGGCGACGGCGGCTGGCAGGGGGTGCAGCATCCGCAGCAGTTCGGCGGACAGGGGCTGCCCAAGCTGATCGCGACGCCCTGCATCGAGATGCTGAACTCCGCGAACTTGTCGTTCGCCCTGTGCCCGCTGCTGACCGACGGCGCCATCGAGGCGCTGCTGACCGCCGGGTCCGATGCGCAGCGTGCCCTGTACGTGCCCAACCTGGTGTCCGGCCGCTGGACCGGCACGATGAACCTGACCGAACCCCAGGCGGGGTCCGACCTCGCCGCGGTGCGCACGCGCGCCGTGCCTCAGCCCGACGGCACCTACCGGATCAGCGGTCAGAAGATCTTCATCACCTACGGTGAGCACGACATGGCCGAGAACATCGTCCATCTCGTGCTGGCCCGCACGCCCGAGGCGCCCGAGGGCGTCAAGGGCATCTCGCTGTTCATCGTGCCCAAGTTCCTGGTGAACGGCGACGGCACGCTGGGCAAGCGCAACGACGTCTGGTGCGCGTCCATCGAGCACAAGCTGGGCATCAAGGCCAGTCCGACCGCCGTGCTGATCTATGGCGACGGCAAAGGCGATGTCGGCACCGGCGAGCATGGCGTGCAGGGCGCGGTCGGCTATCTGGTCGGCGAAGAGAACCGCGGCCTCGAGTACATGTTCGTGATGATGAACGCCGCGCGCTTCGCCGTCGGGATGCAGGGTGTTGCGGTGGCCGAACGCGCCTACCAGAAGGCGGTCGCCTATGCGCGCGACCGCGTGCAGAGCCGCGACGTGGCCGGTTCTGCGGCCGCGGTGCCGATCATCCGGCACCCCGACGTGCGGCGCATGCTGATGACGATGCGGGCGCTGACGGAAGGCGCGCGGGCCCTGGCCTACGTCGCCGCGGCCGCGTCGGATGCGGGGCACTACGCGGCCGACGAGGAGACGCGCCGGCAGAACATGGCCGTCTATGAGTTCCTCGTGCCGATCGTCAAGGGCTGGTCCACCGAGATGTCGCTCGAAGTCACGTCGCTGGGGGTGCAGGTCCACGGGGGCATGGGCTTCATCGAGGAGACCGGTGCCGCGCAGTACTACCGCGACGCCCGCATCCTGCCGATCTACGAAGGCACGACCGCCATCCAGGCGAACGATCTGGTCGGTCGCAAGACCGCCCGTGACGGCGGCGGCGTGGCGCGTGCGCTGATCGCGCAGGTGCGCGCCACCGAGCAGGCCCTGGGCGCGGCAGCCTCCGCCGATCTGGCCGCGATCCGGGGTGCGCTCGCCGCCGGGAGTGCCGCGCTCGAGCAGACGGTGGCCTTCGTCGCCGGGCACTACAAGACCGACGTGCGCGCCGTGTTCGCCGGCAGCGTGCCCTACCTGCGGCTGGCGGGCATCGTGCTGGGCGGCTGGCAGATGGCGCGTGCGGCCCTGGCGGCGAGCGAGCTGCTGGCGTCCGGCACGGGCGACCGGGCCTTCCTCGAGGCGAAGATCGCCACCGCACGCTTCTTCGCCGACCACGTGCTCACGCAGGCCCCGGGCATCGCGGCGAGCGTGGTCCAGGGGGCTGCGGGCGTCCTCGCCCTGGCCGACGAGCAGTTCTGATGCCGGCGGGCCCTCCGGCCCGGCGGTTGAACGCAGACTCGAGGGCCTGTCCGTAGCGGGTGTCGCCAGCGCGCACCCCGGTTCGGACAGGCCCTAGTCGTTGCTGTTGCGTGGCGTCTCGACGTTGCAGTCGGGATGCTCGTTCCAGCGGTCGCGGCAGAAGCGCAGACGTACGCGCTCGTCGCAGATGAAACGGGCAACGAAGCTGCTGTCGCCGCACTGTGCCTGCTGCTGCGCGCCCAGACGCGGCGCGGACGCGGCCGCGGCAGGCGCGGGCGACGTCGATGCGGGAGCGGCGCGCGATGCGGGGTCGCCGGCGCGCCCGCCCGGCGGCGCAGACACCTCCTGACCCGCAGCGGCCCCCCCGGCGCCGGGCCGTTCGGTGCGCTCCGACGGACGTCCGCGCGGCGGGGGCGTCGACGCTGCGGCGGGCGCCTGCGTGCGTGCCCCGGGGGGTGTCGCCGATGCGACCCGGTCGCGCCGGCTCCCGTCGGCCGGGGTCTGCGTGCGTGGATCGGCTTCGTGTGACGGGGGCGGCGGCATCGGCACCCGGAGGGACACCGGTGCACCCGATTCGCGCATCTGGACCCCGGGACCGCCTCCCCCCGCGGCGGGCGTGCCGGGACGAGGGCCGTCGCGACCGGCCGCATCGGCCGCGACGGTGACGCCCGTACGCTCGGATCCGCCCGCGGCCTGCTCGGCCGGTTGCGCCCCGGCTGCCACGGTCGGCGCTCCGGTCGGGCTGACAGGCGTCGTGTCGGAGGGACCGGCCGACGGGCGCTCGGGCGGTACGGCGCCAGGCGCGCCGGTGGCGGCCGCGTCGGCGGCGCCGGAGGCGGGTGTATCGCTCGATGCCGGCGGCATGCGAGTCGACCCGGCGCTCGATCCGATGTCCGGCACCGGCATCGTCCGATGCAGCGTGTAGATCGCGACGGCGGCCAGCAGGCTGGCCGTCACCGCGACGATCAGGGCCAGGCGGCGTTGGCCAGCGGGCGGCATCGATCGGATGGTCTCGATCAGGGATCGCATGAATTGATGTTAGCGCGGGCCGTTCTGCCGGCGGTTCGGGCAGCGGCACCGGCCCGACGCACGGCGTCCCGCAGGCATGCGGCGCCGCGCCTTGCAGGCCGGTGGACGGTATGCAATGATACTGTACATCGATACAGTTCCACCTGCGGCGCCCCTGTCGCGTCACGATGTCCAACCCGCGTCTCGTCCGGCCTTCGAACCACCCTCCCGCCGCAGCGGAGGCGGGGGGCGTACGCCCGCTCGTGTTCGTCAAGGGCGCGGGCGCGGTGAGCAATCCGCAGGGGCGCTTCGAGCGCGATGCGCGCACGCCCTTCGACGACGGATGGGGCCTGGACGATGGCCCGGGACCGCAGGCGCCGATCTCCGTCGCGCGTGAGGTCGCGCGCAGCATCATCTCGCGCAACCAGTCGCCCGACATTCCGTTCGATCTCTCGGTCAACCCCTACCGCGGGTGCGAGCACGGCTGCATCTACTGCTACGCGCGGCCCAATCACGCGTACGTCGGGCTGTCGCCGGGGCTCGATTTCGAACGACGTCTGTTCGCCAAGTCGAATGCGGCCGAGCTGCTGCGCCAGGAGCTCGCGCATGCCGGCTACCGCTGCCAGCCGATCAACATCGGATCGGCCACCGATGCCTATCAGCCGATCGAGCGCACCTGGCGCCTGACGCGGGCGGTGCTCGAGGTGCTCTCTGCCTGCGATCACCCGCTCACGATCATCACCAAGTCCGCCCTCGTCGAGCGCGACGTGGATCTGCTCGCGCCCATGGCCCGGCGCGGGCTCGCCGCGGTCTACGTCACGATCACCACCCTCGATCCCGCCCTGGCGCGCATCTGGGAGCCGCGGGCCGCCGCGCCCTGGAGGCGGCTCGAACTCGTCCGCCGCCTCTCCGAGGCCGGCATTCCGGTCGGCGTGTCGATCGCGCCGCTGGTGCCGTTCGTCAACGAGCACGAGCTCGAGCAGATCATGACCGAGGCGCGCGCGGCGGGGGCGTCGAGCGCCTTCTACATGATGCTGCGCCTGCCCTGGGAGCTGAAGGATCTGTTCGTCGACTGGCTGAACGTGCACTTCCCCGACCGGGCCCGGCGCGTGCTCGCCCGGCTGGGCGACTTGCGCGGCGGTGCCGGCGCGCACCGACTGAACGACCCGCGCTATCACACCCGCATGAAGGGTCAGGGCAAGTGGGCGGAACTCCTCCGCATGAGGTTCGACGTGGCTTCGCGTAGACTCGGATATGGTCAGGGCCGGGTGGCGTTGCGGACCGATCTGTTCAGGCCCCCCGGGCGTGACGGTCAGATGGCGCTGTTCCCCGTGTCCGACGTGCCGTCTGCGGGCGCACGATGATCGGGGCCGCGGATCCCGCCCCTTGAGGAGAGTCCATGAACACGCAGTCCTCTTCGGCTGTCGTCAGGCGTTCGGCACTGATTGCAGCGCTGTGCGGCCTCGTCGGTCAGGCGGCGGCCTCCACGACGTCCGAGCCCCTGGCGATGTCCGGCCAGAACCTCGACCTCGCGGCGCCGAGCGCGCGCATCTACCGCTCGGTTGCACGCGACGGTTCGGTGGTGTTCGGCGATCAGCCCCAGGCCGGTGCGACCAGCATGCAGGTGCGGACGTATGCCTCTTCGTCCGCGCCCGATGCCCTCGCGCGCGCCGATCGCGAACGCGAGTACTGGCGCAAGCGCGCCGAGGGCTTCGCCCAGCGTCACCGAGAGCGGGAACGCGATCTCGAGGAGACGCGCAGGCTGAACATCCTGAGCGCACAGCGCAACGCCTACGCCGCCGCGCCGCGCGTGCCCATCTACCTGCGCAGCCCCTACTGGGGGCAGGGGGCGCCGCGACCGCCGCAGGTTCCGCCGTCCGCCCTCGTGCCCGCCTATCCCCCGATGCCGGGCATCTCTTCGGGTGTCCCCTCCAACTTCATCGGAAGCGGCTTCTCGACCGCGCGCTGAACGGACGGGCGCTGAACGGACGGGCGCTGAACGGGCGGGCGCTGAACGGGCGGGCGCTGAACGGACGGGAGGCCTCGTGGTCGTCGGCCGCGTGGGGGCTTGGGAAAGAGGCCGGTTGCGCGTTATAATCACGGGTTTTTCCGGTTCGCACCCTTTTCCGAGGTCAGCATGGTTGTCATTCGTCTTTCCCGAGGCGGCGCCAAGAAGCGTCCGTTCTTTCATATCGTCGCTGCCGACAAGCGCGATCGCCGCGACGGCCGGTTCATCGAGCGTCTGGGCTACTACAACCCGGTCGCAGCCAAGGGCGAGAACGCGATGAACGTCGCGCTCGATCGGGTCAATCACTGGCGTCAGCACGGCGCGATCATGTCGCCGACCGTCGAGCGCCTGGTGAAGGAATTCGCCAAGGTGCAGACGCAGCAGGCGCCGGTGGCAGCCTGAAGCAGCAGTCCGCTTTCCGCCCCCAGGTGGGCGGCTGTCCTCGAATCCGGCCCGTCGCGTTCGTGCGGCGGGCGGCGCTGCGCGCCTGACCGGGGTTCAACCCATGACGTCCGATGACCCGCGTGGCACGATGCCCGGATCATCTCTCCCGTCAGACCCGTCCCTGCCCGACGATCTCGTCGTGGTCGGCCGTGTGTCGGGTGCCTACGGCGTCAAGGGACTCGTCCGCGTCGCACCGTTCAACGCGCCCGAGGAGTCGGTGCTGTGCACGGTGCGCGACTGGTGGCTCGCCCAGGGGGCGTCCGCCGTGCGCGCAGTCCGGGCCGAGTCCGCGCGCGTGCACTCCGATGCTCTGCTCTGCCGCATCCGCGGGATCGACGATCGCGACCAGGCCGAGGCGCTGAAGGGCGCCGAGATCTCGGTGCGGCGCAGCGATTTCCCCGCCGGTGACGAGGACGAGGTGTACTGGACCGACCTGATCGGGTGTCGGGTCCTCACGCCCGAGGGCATCGATCTCGGACGGGTGACGTCGGTCGACGAATACGGCGCCGACCCGGTCCTCCGGCTCGACGATGGTGATGGGCAGTCGCGGCTGATCCCCTTCGTGCCCGCCTGGATCGTGTCGGTCGATACCGCCGCGCGCACGATCGTCGCCGACTGGCAGCCCGATTACTGATCGCATGAGCGTGGCCGTGTTGCGCTTCGACGTGATCAGCATCTTCCCCGCGATGTTCGACGCCATCGCGGCGCACGGCATCACGGCGCGCGCGCTCGAGCGTGGCCTGTGGCAGCTTCAGCGCTGGAATCCGCGCGACTTCACCAACGACGCCTATCGATCCATCGACGACCGCCCGTATGGCGGCGGGCCGGGCATGGTGATGCTCGCCCAGCCGCTGGCCGATGCGATCGCGGCCGCACGGGCGCAGCAGGAGGCCATGCCCGCTGCGCGCCGTCTTCCGGTGCTGCATCTGTCGCCCCGCGGCCGGCCCTTCGATCACGAGCGCCTGCTCTCGCTGGTCGAGGGTGGGGGGGCGACGCTGATCGCGAGCCGCTACGAGGCGGTCGATCAGCGTCTGCTCGACACCTGTGTCGACGAGGAGGTCTCCGTCGGCGATTTCGTGGTCTCCGGTGGAGAGCTCCCCGCGATGATGATGATCGACGCGGCGGTGCGCCTCGTGCCCGGGGCACTGAACGACGATCGTTCGGCCACGGAGGAGTCGTTCGCGACCGGCCTGCTCGACTGCCCGCAGTACACCAGTCCCGAGCGGTATCGCGACCTGCCCGTGCCGGAGGTCCTGTTGTCCGGGCACCATGCGCGCATCGCGCGCTGGCGTCGCGAGCGGGCGCTCGAGATCACCTGGCAGCGGCGACCGGAGCTCCTGCAGGCCGCCCGCGCGGCCGGCCGGCTCTCGCCGGTCGACGAGCGCTTCCTGGCAGACATCGGCGCCCACGAACGCGACTGATGCACGGTCGGCCGGAAGGCACGGTCGGCCGGAGGTCTGCGGGCGACGGGTGGGTGCGCATGCGGGACGCTCATTGGACGACCGCCCCTGAAACTGGCTATAATCTACGGTTCACCCATCCTCTGGCCGGGGTATTCGAATCCAATACCCTCAGTCTGGCGTGGTTGCGGTCCGTTCGGCGGACCCGACCCGGCAAGCCAGGCTGCGGCAACAGCGCCCGGTGCATGATGGACACGGAGCCAAGATGAATCTGATTGAGCAACTCGAGCAGGAAGAAATCGCCCGCCTGGGCAAGACCATCCCGTCGTTCGCCCCGGGCGACACGGTGATCGTCAACGTCAACGTCGTCGAAGGCACGCGCAAGCGGGTCCAGGCCTATGAAGGCGTGGTCATCGCCAAGCGCAACCGCGGCCTGAACTCCTCGTTCATCGTCCGCAAGGTGTCGTCCGGCGAAGGCGTCGAACGTACCTTCCAGCTGTATTCCCCGCTGATCGCCAGCATCGAGGTCAAGCGCCGCGGTGACGTGCGCCGGGCCAAGCTGTACTACCTGCGCAACCGCTCGGGCAAGTCGGCGCGGATCAAGGAAAAGCTGCCGGGTCGCGTGTCGGCTCCGAAGGCGTCCTGATCGGGCCGTCGCAGGCACACGGGCGTCCCGCAGGGACGTCCGGCCGGGAAGGGAGTGCAACGCGCGTCCTTCCAAGAAGAAGGGCGCCGCGAGGCGCCCTTCTTGCTGGAAGAGCGCCGCGATGCGCTCCTTGTTGGGTTCGGCAGCACGAACGCGGGTGAGCAGGATGGCAGGTGCTTCGACGCCTGGGGCGCACAGACCGTTACCGATCGATCCCCGGCTCGTGCCGGTCTCGCATCGTGACGATCATCTTCCGGCGGTCGATCCGTCGCGACTGTCGGCACCCGCGCTGCGCGCCCGATTCGCGGATCCGCCGTCGTGGGCGCCTGAGTTCACGCGGGACCGCTCCCGGCCTCCGCCGCCCAACCCGACCGATGCGTCGGTGCTGGTGCCGATCGTCATGCATCCGGAGGGGCTCAGCGTGCTGCTCACCGAGCGCGCCGCGCACCTGCGGCAGCATGCGGGTCAGATCGCGTTCCCCGGAGGGCGCCGGGACGCAGACGACCGCACGCCGATCGATACGGCGCTGCGCGAGGCCGTCGAAGAGGTCGGCATCGCGCCGGAGTTCGTCGAAGTCCTCGGGCTGATGCCGCACTACTGGAGCGGTACCGGCTATCGCATAACGCCGGTGGTCGCCCTGCTCAGGCCGGGCTTCACGGTCCGCAGCGATCCGACCGAAGTGGCCGCGGTCTTCGAGGTGCCGCTGACGTTCCTGATGGATCCGCGTCACCACGAGCGGCGGCGGATCCGGATCGACGACCAGGAGCGGGACTTCTACGCCATGCCGTTCCGCCACGAGGCCCATCAGCGCGAATACTTCATCTGGGGCGCCACCGCGGCGATGCTTCGCAACCTGTACCGGCTGCTGTCGGCGTGACCGGGTAAGGTACGCTTCGCCTGGGAGAAACGCGCGCCCGGATGGCGCCCGCAAACGTTGCCGAGATGGGATTCGTCGCTCTGATCTTCGCCCTGCTCATCGAGCAGGGGCGTCCACTGCCCGAGAACAACTGGGTCTACCGGCTGCTCACGCGTCTGTCCGACGCCGTGATGAGCGCAACCAATGCGGGCGAGCGGAAATACGGGGTCGCCGGCTGGCTGCTGGTGGTCGGTGCGGTCGTCGGACTGCTGATCCTCGCCCAATGGCTGCTGGCTCTGGTGCATCCGTTGGCGACGTTCTGCCTGCACGTGGCCGTGCTCTATCTGACGGTCGGCTTCCGGCAGTTCAGCCATGCATTCACCGAGATCCAGCTGGCGCTGGCGACCGGCGACGTGGCCGGCGCGCGTCGATCGCTCGAACGCTGGCTGCGTGAGCAGGATCCGTCCTTCCCAGGGGGGGACGGCTCGGTGGCCGATCTGTGTCGCCTCGCGATCTCCAATGCGCTGGTGGCGTCCCATCGCCACGTGTTCGGCCCGCTCTTCTGGTACATCCTGCTGCCGGGTGCGGTGGGACCGGTGCTCTACCGGATGTCCGAGATGGTGGCGCGGCGCTGGAGCCGTCCGGGCGAGGTCTATGGCGAGTTCGCCGGCTGGGCGTACCGCACGCTCGACTGGCTGCCGCTGCGGCTGTCGGCGACCGGGTTTGCCATCGTCGGCAACTTCGAGGATGCGGTCTATGCCTGGCGGGGCGCCGTCGCGGCCGGGACGGGCGCCGATCAGCGTGCGCTGCTGCTGGCAGCGGGGGGCGGCGCGCTCGGGCTGCGCATCGCCGATCCCGAACTCGAGGCGCGCTGGTCCACGTCGGACGCGGGCTACGAATGGCAGGGCGCGGAGCCGGGCAGCGACAGCCTGCGCGGAGCCGTCGGTCTGGTCTGGCGGTCGGTGGTGTTGTGGGTGGCGCTGTTCGCGCTGCTCACCGTGGCCGCCTGGCTGGGGCGCTGAACGCGCGCGCGCTGGCCTCGTACTCGTCGACGAGGCGCGCGAACAGGCGATAGCGGAACCCGTCGACCGATCCGGCTTCGGCAGCTGCGCGGATCGCACATCCGGGCTCGGCCCGGTGGCTGCAGTTGTGGAAGCGACAGCGACCGAGCAGCGGCCGGTACTCCGGCATCGCGTGCGCACGCTGCGACTCGGACAGGTGCTCGAGTCCGAAGCTCTGGAATCCCGGCGAGTCGATCAGGGCGGTGTCCGGGGCGAGCTCTTCGCCCTGCACCTGGAACAGGCGGGTGAAGGTGGTCGTGTGTCGACCGGTGGCCAGCGCCGCGGAGATGGTCTGCGTGCGCAGCAGTGCATCGGGCACGAGGGCGTTCACCAGTGTCGACTTGCCCATGCCCGACTGCCCGAGCAGCAGGGTGGTGCGCCCCGACAGCCAGGGCGCGAGCAGCGCGCGCGTGGCGGCGGCGTCGTGCGCGCTGAGGTCGAACACGCGGTAGCCGAGCGCCCGGTAGCACGCAATGCGGGGCTCGATCCGTGCGCGCGCCTCGGTGAGGTCCGACTTGTTGACCAGCAGTGCCGCGGGGATGCCGGCCTCCTCGGACGCCATCAGGATGCGCAGCAGGATCTCCTCGGAGAAGGGGGGATCGGCGGCGATCACGATCCCGAGCTGATCGACGTTGGCCGCCAGCCACTTGGTGCGGAACGCGTCGCTGCGCTTGAGCTCGTTGCGACGGGGCTCGATGCGTTCGATCACGGCCTGGTCGGCCCCGAGCACCCGGATCGCCACGCGATCGCCGACGGCCGGGTCGGTACGCTTGCCGCGGGTGACCGCAGCGAGCGTGCCGCCGCCACCGGACGATCCGCCGCCACCGGACGATCCGCCGCCACCATGCGTGTCGGTGCGCACCAGGAACTGCCGTCCGTAGCTGGCGATCACCAGCGCGTGCGTCGTCATGTCCGGTGGACGCCGGCAGGCAGCACGCTCATGCGGCGGTACGCGCGAAGGTTGCGTCGGTCTTGGCCGCGCAGATGAAGTCGTTCTCGGAGATGCCGGCCACGGAATGCGTGTTCCAGCGCACCGTGCAGCGGTTGTAGCCGACGTGCAGGTCCGGATGATGATCCTCGGCGTGGACCATCCACGCGACCGCGTTCACGAACGCGATCGTCTCGTAGTAGTCGCGGAACGCGAACGTGCGCTCAAGCGCCGCGCCGGCGTGGCTCCAGCCGGGCAGGACGGCCAGCTGGGCCGCGATCTGCGGCTCGGTCATCGCACGGTCATGGGCCAGGGGGCGTGATTTCCGTTCCAGCAGTTGCTGGCGCGTGAGGACTGGTTTCATCGCAGGGTACGTGTCGTTCACGCCGTCTGCACGGACGCGGCGGGAACTGCCGACGCCGCAGACAGGCCGCGCAGCCGTCCGATCCGCTGGGCGGCCGGCGGATGGGAATCGTAGAAGGCCGAATGCACGGGGTCCGGCGTCAGGGTCGAGGCGTTGTCCTCGTAGAGCTTGACCAGCGCACTGACCAGATCCGAGGCACTGGCTTGCCGCGCGGCGAACGCGTCGGCTTCGAATTCGTGCCGCCGCGACGCGAGGCTCGCGATCGGCTGCAGCAGGAACGTGAAGACCGGCAGCACCAGGAAGAACAGCACCAGGGCCACGCCGTGCGCGTCGCCGGCCGGCGTCACGCCGAGTCCCTGGTAGAACCAAGGCTGGGTGGCGAGGTGGCCCAGCAGCGCCAGACCGCCCAGGCTCAGCACGAAGCTGACCAGCACGCGCTTCAGGATGTGCCGATGCTTGAAATGGCCGAGCTCGTGCGCCAGGACCGCCTCGACTTCCTCGCCCGTCAGGCGCGACAGCAGCGTGTCGAAGAACACGATGCGCTTGGCGCGGCCGAGGCCGGTGAAGTACGCGTTGCCATGCGAGGAGCGGCGACTGCCGTCCATCACGTACAGGCCGCGCACCGTGAAGCCCGAGCGGTGCAGCAGTGCCTCGACGCGGTCGCGGATCGGGCCGGCGGCGAGCGGCTCGAAGCGGTTGAACAGCGGTGCGATGACGGTCGGATAGAGCACCAGCACGAACAGGTTGAACCCCATCCACAGCAGCCAGGTCCACACCCACCAGCGGGCGCCTGCCTGGTGCATCAGCCACAGCACCGCCGCGAGCAGGGGCACGCCGAGGGCGATCGACACCAGCGTGCCCTTGACGAGATCGGCGACCCACAGGCGCGGCGTCATGCGGTTGAACCCGAAACGCTCCTCGAGCCGGAACTGCCGATACCAGGTGATGGGCAGCTCGACCGCTGCGCCGGCCAGCGCGACGCCCGCCACGAGCAAAACCTGACCGACCAGGGCGCCCTCGCCGAACGCGGCGCTCAGCGCCTCGTGCATCCACTGCACGCCGCCGAAGAACGTGAACCCGACCAGCAGCACCGTCTCCAGGAGCACGCCGACGAGCCCGAGCCGCACCCGCGCGATCGTGTAGTCGGCCGCGCGCTGATGCGCGGCCAGCGTCACCCGGTCGGCGAATTCGACCGGCACGCGGTCGCGGTGCGCGGCGACACAGCGCACCTGTCGGGAGGCGAGCCAGAAGCGCACGGCCAGGGAGAGGACGAGGGCGCAGGCGAACAGGAGGCTGAAGGCGATCGGCGTCAAGGCGTATGCCAGAATCCGGGGCTGGAGAAAAAATTATGTCACAGCCGATTTGCCCCGCCCCCGACGCGGTCATGGTGCCTCCCGCGGTGCCGAACGAGACCTGGCTCGTCTGGGTCGACATGGAGATGACCGGCCTGCGCCCCGAGATCGACCGGATCATCGAAGTGGCCGTGATCGTCACCGACAGCGACCTGCGCATCGTTGCCGAGAGCGAGGCGATCGCCATCCACCAGCCCGACGTCGTGCTCGACGGCATGGATCAGTGGAACCGTTCCACGCACGGCCGTTCGGGGCTGACCGACCGGGTGCGCGCATCGACGGTCGGCGAATCGCAGGCGGAGGATCGGATCCTTGCGTTCCTGAAGCCGCTCGTGCCCGAGGGCAAGTCGCCGATGTGCGGAAACTCGATCGGTCAGGACCGCCGCTTCATGGCGCGCTACATGCCGCGGCTCGAAGCGTATTTCCACTACCGCAACCTCGACGTCAGCACGCTGAAGGAGCTGTGCAAGCGCTGGAAGCCTGCCATCGCGAAGGGCTTCGACAAGCGCAGCGCACACACCGCGCTGGCCGACATCCGCGAGTCGATCGACGAGCTGCGCTACTACCGCGAGCACTTCATCCGCGCATCGGCCTGATCGGATCCGCGTGCCATCGGATCCGTGTCCCATCGGATCCGCGCGCCGTCAGGGGCTGCGGCGCCAGGTCCGGTGCAGCAGCCAGCCGAGACCGGCGGACGCGATCATCAGGCTGATCGCACCGGCGGACCAGAATCCCAGTGCGCCGGAGCGCGCGCCGTTGAACAGGCCCAGCGGCCCGTCCGGTGCGGGCTCGAACGTGAGCAGGTAGCCCCCTCCGAGCCCCACGCCCCACATCGCGAGCACGTACACCACCATCGGCGTGGTGGCGATCTTGTAGGCCCGCAGGATGAATCCGAGCTGGGTCTGGAGGCTGTCGAACACGTGGAAGACCGCGACCAGCCCGATGAGCGAGAGGCTCGCTGCCGCCACCCCGGCGTCGCTGGTGTACGCGTGGGCGATCGGCGCCCGCGCCAGCCACAGCACCGTGACCGTCGACAGCGCCAGGGCCAGGGCCATGCGCAGGCCGGTGCGTGCGTAGAGACGTGCACGCGCGGGATCACCCGCGCCGAGCGATTGCGCGACCAGCGTGCTGGTGGCGCTCGCGATGCCCAGTCCGCCCATGTAGCAGATGCCCGTCAGGCTCGAGGCGACCTGATGGCTGGCCAGCGCGGTGGCGCCGAAGCGCGCGACGAACAGCGCCATGAACGTGAACGACGTGATCTCGACGAAATAGGCGGCGCCGATCGGCAGGCCGAGCCGCAGCAGCTCGCCCATGCGGGCCGCGTCGGGCGGGGCGCGGCGCAGCAGGCGGTACGGCCGGTAGACCGGATCCCTGAGCAGCCAGACGAGCGCGCCCAGTGCGGTGGCCCAGGCGATCAGCGCGCTGGCCACGCCGCAGCCGGCACCGCCCAGCGCCTCGATGCCGAGGGCGGGCGCGCCGTGCATGAAGAGCAGGTTCAAGGGCACCTTGAGCGCGACGCCGGCCAGGTTCAGGTACATCACCACGCGTGGCCGCGAGATCGCGGTGTTCAGCGCATAGAACGCCCGGAACAGCAGCGCGGCAGGCAGTCCTGCCGCCGACGCCCAGAGATAGACGCGGGCGACCTCGGCCACCTCGTCGGGCGGCCGGCTGAACGCCATCCACGGCGCGGACCATCCGAGGGCCACTGCACCCGGGACGGCCAGCACGAGCGCGACCCACAGCGCCTGCTGGAACGACTTGCCGATGTCCTCGTAGGCGCCGGCTCCGTAGAGCTGCGCCACGATCGGTGACAGCCCGAGCAGCACGCCCATCAGCCCCACGTAGACGGTGATGTAGATGCTCGCGCCGAGGCCGACGGCCGCCATGTCGACCGGCGACAGGTGCCCCGCCATCACGGTGTCGATCACCCCGTTGGCCATCACCGCGAGCTGGCCGATGAAGACCGGCCAGCCGAGCCGCAGGATCTCGCCCTTCACCGGCGATGGTCCCGCGCGTAGAGCCGCAGCCGTTCGTCCGGGTCGCGGGGGCGGCTGCCGGCCCAGCGCAGGATCCACCCCGGCTCGGGCGACGGATCGGTGCGCGCCGCCGGACCGTCGTCCTGGATCAGCAGCCAGTCGCACCCGTCCTCGGTGGCGCCGAACCGCAGGTCGCCGAAGTAATACAGGCTGGCCCGCTGGGCCGGGCCGAGCCCGCGGGGCGCGACGCACCGGTAGCCGGGGGGCAGCGTCGCGGCCGCCTGCAGGGTGACGTCGCGATAGGTGTTGCGCTGGTTGAAGACCGGAAGCCAGAGCGTCATCAGGAGGAACCACGCCAGCACGAGGCCGCTGCCCGAGAGCACGACCGCGCGCCAGATCATCGGCGGCTGCCGGGAGATGCGCCAGCGCACGAGCAGCAGCCACGCGACCGTCGCCAGGGAGCCGAGCACGATGTCGAGGGCCACGTACTCGGGCACGAAGCCCGGCGCGATGCGTCCTGCGCGGTAGGCCATGCGCGGCGGATACCCCACCACGAGGGCGATCCAGTACGCCCAGACCGCCAGTCCGATCAGGCTGTACGTCATCACGGCGAACCAGTCGATCAGGCTCACGACCCCGCGCCTCAGCGTGGGCAGTCCGAGCGAGGCCAGCATCGCGGCCGGAAGTGCCAGTGGCAGCAGCTGCGGCGCGTCGCCGTTGCCTGCCGTGCTGACGGCGACGAGGAACATGCAGGCCAACGCGAGCAGCGGCAGCGCGACCGCCGGCTCGCCCAGACGGCCGCGCCAGCGCAGCAGTGCCCACAAGGCGATCGGCCACGCCGGCCAGAAGTACCAGGGCAGGGTGCGCAGCAGGTAGAGCGCGCCGCGCGTGCTTGGTCCGCCGGCCAGCGAGGCGTGCCAGGCGAGCCAACCGTCGAACGTTGCGCGTCCGACCGTCGCATCGAGGGTCAGCAGCAGCGGCCACACCGCGCCGAGTGCGCAGGCGGGGAGGGCGCACGCCAGCCACGGCCGTGCGATCAGCCGATACGCGGGCGAGAGCGCGGGCAGCAGCAGGGTCGTCAGCAGCAGGGCGAGGGCCGGGTACGGGCCCTGGGTGGCCACGGAGGCCGCGATCGCCAGGCCGGCGATCAGCCCGCCCGAGCGCGGGCGCTCGAGGGCTCGCGCCGCGCCATACAGGTAGAAGGCACTCAGGCAGATCTGTGCGGCCTCACCGGTGGTTTCGTGCACCCGCGCGATCACGCCGATCGTGCCGAGCAGCACGAGCAATGCCGAATCGGCGATCGCCCGCGCGAAGTCGATCCGCGAAGCCGACGCGCCGAACGGGTCGGTGGGCTGCACGCCGGGGCGACGTGCGAGCAGGTATGTGGCGTACCAGAGCGCCACGAGCATCAGCGCCAGCCCGGCGACGGCCATCGCGCGGGCCGCGGTGTGCGCGCTGACGAAGGGCAGCAGCCGGATGGCGATCGCCGCCAGCCAGAACGGCAGGGGCCCTTCGCCGTACACGGGTTCGCCGGCGATGTTCGGGGACAGCCAGTCGGCCGGACCGCCGCGCGCCATCGTCAGCGCGATGCCGAAGCTGGCGGCGTCGTCCTGGCGCCAGGGGTCGCGTCCGACGAAGCCGGGCAGCAGATAGAGCCCGCACAGCAGCAGCAGTCCCCAGCGGGGGAGCTTGCCGGCTTGCGCAGCAGTGACCAGGAAGGGACGCATCAGTGCACGATAGACGAGATCGTCGGCCCCGAAAAACCGACAGGCAGCCGCGGCTGCCTGTCATGTCGCACATCTGACGCAGTGGGCGAAGCGCCGCCGCGTCGGCGGTATCGCCTGCGCCGGGCGTCAGCCCGGCATCCGGAGGCCCGGCGCGCGATGCGCCCGGACGATCCGACCGCCGGTGATCAGGCGGCCTTGCCGCTGCGCGCGAACTTCTGGCGGAACTTCTCGACGCGGCCGGTCTCGCTGACGCGCTGCTGGGCGCCGGTGTAGAAGGGATGCGACTCGGCGGACACGTCCAGCTTGAACATCGGATATTCCTTGCCGTCGTCCATCTTGATCGTCTCGCGCGTGCCCACGGTGGAGCGCGTGATGAACTTGAAGCCGTTCGACATGTCGACGAACACGACTTCGCGGTAGTCCGGGTGGATGCCTTCTTTCACGGTGATTCTTCCTTTGTGTTGAGCTGACCGCCGCCACGCGCGGATTCGCGTCGCGCCGAGGCGCCCGCCCCATGCACATGCCCCAGGTGCGCGGACTGCTCGCCTCACGTGCGCGGGGCTCGATCCCCTCGGGTGCGGCGCGCGCCCGTGCCGGCGGCACGATCGCCCTCACGAAGAGGAGCGCCTGCCAGGCGGGTTTGGCGACTTGGTTCCGGCGAATTCAGCCAAGCCTTAAATGATACCGGGAAAACGGGAGTGCCTGCAAGGCGGCACGGGGGCGCCGCCGTGCGGTCAGCCGCCCCGCTTCATCATGTCGAAGAAGTCCTGGTTGGTCTTCGTCTGCCTGACCTTGTCGAGCAGGAACTCCATCGCGGCGATCTCGTCCATGTCGTGCAGCAGCTTGCGCAGGATCCAGATCTTCTGCAGCACTTCCTGCCTGATCAGCAGCTCTTCGCGGCGTGTACCCGAGCGTGCGATGTTGATGGCCGGATAGACCCGCTTCTCCATCATGCGGCGGTCGAGGTGGAGCTCCATGTTGCCGGTGCCCTTGAACTCCTCGTAGATCACCTCGTCCATGCGGCTGCCGGTGTCGATCAGCGCCGTGGCGATGATCGTCAGGGAGCCGCCTTCCTCGATGTTGCGCGCCGCGCCGAAGAACCGCTTGGGACGCTGCAGTGCGTTGGCGTCGACGCCGCCGGTCAGCACCTTGCCGGAGGCGGGCACCACCGTGTTGTACGCCCGCGCCAGCCGGGTGATCGAGTCCAGCAGGATGACCACGTCGCGGCGGTGCTCGACGAGCCGCTTGGCCTTCTCGATCACCATCTCTGCGACCTGGACGTGGCGCGTGGCCGGCTCGTCGAACGTGGAGGCGACCACTTCACCGCGGACCGAGCGGCTCATCTCGGTGACCTCCTCGGGGCGCTCGTCGATGAGCAGCACGATCAGCGTCACGTCCGGGTGATTGGTGGTGATCGCATGGGCGATGTGCTGCATCAGCACCGTCTTGCCGGCCTTCGGCGGCGCGACGATCAGGCCGCGCTGGCCTTTGCCGATCGGGGCGATCATGTCGATGATGCGCCCGGTGATGTTCTCCTTGCCCTCCATGTCCCGCTCGAGGGTCATCACCCGGTTCGGGTGCAGCGGCGTCAGGTTCTCGAACAAGATCTTGTTCTTGGACGCCTCGGGGGGTTCGCCGTTGATCTTGTCGACCTTGACCAGTGCGAAATAGCGCTCGCCGTCCTTGGGCGTGCGGACCTCGCCCTCGATGGTGTCGCCCGTGTGCAGGTTGAAGCGGCGGATCTGCGACGGCGAGATGTAGATGTCGTCCGTGCTCGCGAGGTACGACGTCTCGGGTGAGCGCAGGAACCCGAATCCGTCGGGAAGCACCTCGAGGCAGCCGTCGCCGAAGATGGTCTCGCCGGTCTTCGCCTTGCGCTTGAGGATCGCGAACATCAATTCCTGCTTGCGCAGACGCTGGGGGTTCTCGATCTCGAGGCCGATGGCCATCTCGATCAGCTGCGATACGTGCTGCGCCTTGAGTTCGGACAGGTGCATTGACTCAGGTTCCCGGAAGGGACGAAAAAGATGTGGGAAAGGGCCGAGCGATCTTCGGTGGGGGTCGGATCGGACAGGAGGGCGGGCGCTGCGCGGGTCTGGCCTGCGGATGTGCAGGAAGACATCGGGACCTGGGACTTCGGGCAGGATGTTGCCCTAGAGGCGGAGCCCGCTCGAGGCGGGCATCCGGCGCGGCAGCGCCTGAGCGCGCGCCGCGAGGGTACAACGAATCAGAGTTTGCTGTCCAGAAATGCGGTCAGCTGGGATTTCGACAGCGCGCCGACCTTCGTGTCGACCGGGGCGCCGTTCTTGAACAGCATCAGGGTCGGGATGCCGCGGATGCCGTACTTCGACGGCACCGTCTGGTTCTCGTCGACGTTGACCTTCACGACCTGCAGGCGGCCTTCGTAGTCCCTGGCGATCTCGTCGAGGATCGGCGCGATCATCTTGCAGGGGCCGCACCACTCGGCCCAGTAATCGACGAGGACCGGCGCGTCCGAGTCGAGGACGTCCGATTGGAAGGTGGCGTCGGAGACGTGCTTGATTGCCATGGCTGTGTGTCCTTGATTTTGGAGCGAAAATACCACAGGCGCGGCGCGCGCGCCGGGGTCCGGCGGCGGGGCGCCGCGGCCGCCCGGACGGTGCCGGCAGAAGGGCCGGCAGGCGGCCCGCCAGCGCACTTCCGGCGATGCCCGGGAGGGCGTGCGCGGCGACTGTTAGAATGATCGCGGGCGGGCCCCCCCGCATTGCGACGTGGCGAACCTGGTCAGGTCCGGAAGGAAGCAGCCACAGCCATTCACCGTGAGTGCCGGGGTCCCGGCTCGCCCACCCTCCCGACGCCGGCGCCCATCTCCTCTCGAGCCGCATGACAGCTGCAGACTCCCCACGCGACGCCCATCAGGTGCTGGCGCGCAAATGGCGGCCGCGCGATTTCCAGTCGCTGGTCGGCCAGGAGCATGTGGTGCGCGCGCTCACGCATGCGCTCGACACCCGGCGTCTGCACCACGCGTATCTGTTCACCGGCACGCGCGGCGTCGGCAAGACGACGATCGCGCGCATCCTGGCCAAGTCGCTGAACTGCGAGACCGGGGTGTCGTCCCGGCCGTGCGGGGTGTGCACGGCCTGCACCGAGATCGATCAGGGGCGCCATCCCGACTACCTCGAGCTCGATGCCGCCTCGAACCGGGGTGTCGACGAGATGACGCAGCTGCTCGAGAACGCGGTCTATGCCCCGTCGGCCGGCGCCTACAAGGTGTACGTGATCGACGAAGTGCACATGCTCTCGACGCACGCGTTCAACGCGATGCTCAAGACGCTCGAGGAGCCGCCGCCGCACGTCGTGTTCATCCTGGCCACCACCGATCCGCAGAAGGTGCCGGTCACGGTGCTGTCGCGCTGCCTCCAGTTCAACCTGAAGAACATGGCGCCGGCCGCGGTGGCGCGCCACCTGGCGACCGTGCTCGAGGCCGAGGGCATCGCGTTCGAGCCCGCGGCCCTGACGCTGATCGGCCGGTCGGCGGCCGGCAGCATGCGCGATGCGCTGTCGCTGCTCGACCAGGCGATCGCGTTCTCCGCGGGGCAGGTGGGCGAGCAGGCGGTGCGCGAGATGCTCGGCGCGGTCGATCGTGAATACCTGTCGCGTCTTCTCGATGCGCTGATCGCCGGCGACGGGCGTGCGCTGGTGGGCGTGGCCGACGAGATGGCGGCGGCCAACGCGCCGTTCGCACGCGTGCTGGCCGAACTCGCGGCCGAGCTCCAGCGCATCGCCCTGGCCCAGGTCGGTGCGTTCGGCGACGATGCCGACACGGGGGCGCTGGCGCGCTATGCGCAGGCCATCGCGCCCGAAGACCTGCAGGTGTACTACCAGATCGTCATCCATGGCGGGCGGGATCTCGCGCTTGCGCCGGACGAACTCACCGGGTTCACCATGACGCTGCTGCGCCTGCTCGCATTCAGGCCGGCCGACGACGACGCTGCGTCGGCGGGGCGCGCGGCGGGCGGCCCGGCGGCACATGCGCGCGGCGCGGGGCCCGGTGCGCCGGTCGGATCGCACGGGCCGGTGCCGGGCGCGGGTGCGTCCGCGCCGGGGGCTCGGCAGGCGCCGGTCGATCGTGCGTTGCCGCCGCCGCAGGCGCAGGCGTCGCCGGCCCGGCCACCGGCGAACGACGTCGCGGCCGCCCGGGCGGCCGCGCTGGCGGCGGTGGCGGGTGCGCGCGGTGGTCGATCGTCGTTGGCGCCGCCTGCGCCGGGTCCCGTCCGGAATGGCGCGCCGCTGGCGGCTGCGCCAGCCGTGCCGCCCGTGCCGCTCGTGCCGGCCGTGCCGGCCGCGCCCGGCACGCCGGCCCGACCGGTGGCGCCGTCCTCCTCGGCCCCCCGGGCGGCGCCGTCCGCCGCGTCCGGACGCGGATCGGCCGAATCGCCACCGCCGTGGGACGAGGATTCCGAGCCGCAGGACGGGCCGCCGGCATGGCTCGATGCGCCCGAGCGCGCGGCGTCGGCGTCCGAGGACGCGGCAACGGCATCCGAGCGCGCGGCACCGGCACCCGAGCGCGCGGCACCGGTGCGCGACCTGCGGTCCGGGCCGGGCGCGGGGGCCGCGGCGGAAGCGCCGGCCGCGGCCGCCGGGGCGGCGTCCGTAGCGGATGCGGGCGCGTCGTTCGATGGCGACTGGCCCGGCCTTGCGCTGCGGCTTCCGGTCGTCGGGCTGGCCCGGCAGTTCATGCAGCAGAGCGAGCTGGTCGCCCACGACGACCGCGACGGTCTCGAGTTCCGGGTGCGCGTGCCGGTCAAGGCGCTGGCCGAGGCCGCCACCGTCGGCAAGGTGCGCGACGCCCTGTCGACGCACTTCGGCGCAACGGTGCGCCTGACGGTCGAGACCGGCGCGGTCGGCAGCGCCACGGCCGCGTCGGTGGTCTCGCGCCAGCGCGCCGAGCGTCTGAGCGAGGCGCGTTCCGCCATCGAGGCGGATCCGTTCGTGCGCACGCTGATCGACGACTTCGACGGCCGGATCGTGCCGGACTCCGTCCGCCCGGTCGACGACTGAGCCCCTCGCGAACACTTTTCCACCATCAAAGAGCATTCCCGTAGCGGGATCACCCAGGAGCCATCGCGCATGATGAAGGGACAACTGGCGGGTCTGATGAAGCAGGCCCAGCAGATGCAGGAGAACCTGCGCAAGAAGCAGGAGGAGCTCGCCTCGGTCGAGGTGGAGGGGCAGTCGGGCGCGGGCCTGGTCAAGGTCGTGCTGACGTGCCGCAACGAGATCAAGCGCATCTCGATCGACCCGAGTCTGCTCGCCGACGACAAGGACATGCTCGAAGATCTGCTCGTGGCCGCGCTCAACGACGGGCTGCGCCGTGCCGAGCAGACGTCGGCCGAGCGGATGGGCAGCGTGACGGCCGGCCTGCCGCTGCCGCCCGGATTCAAGATGCCCTTCTGAGCGCGATGAAGGCCCCCGCCGCCCTGGAGGCGCTGACCGCGGCGCTCAAGCGCCTGCCGGGCGTGGGCGCCAAGTCAGCGCAGCGCTTCGCGTACTACCTGCTGCAGCACGATCGGGAGGGGGCCGCGCTGCTGTCCCGCGCGCTCGCCGAGGCGGTCGAACGCATCCGGCACTGCGCGCGCTGCAACACCTTCACCGAACACGAGATCTGCGACACCTGCTCGTCGCCGCGGCGCGACGCGGCCGTGCTGTGCGTGGTCGAGACACCCTCGGACCAGCTGATGGTCGAGCAGACGCTCACCTTCAATGGGCTGTACTTCGTGCTGATGGGGCGGCTGTCGCCACTCGACGGCATCGGACCGAAGGAGATCCACTTCGACCGCCTGCTGGCGCGGGCGACCGACGGCACGGTCCGGGAGGTGATCCTCGCCACCAACTTCACCCAGGAAGGCGAGGCGACCGCCCACTACATCGGCGAACTGCTGCGCGCCCGCGGACTGAAGGTGACGCGTCTGGCGCGCGGCGTGCCGGTGGGCAGCGAGCTCGAGTACGTCGACCCGGGCACGATCGCGCAGGCGCTGCGCGATCGGCGGGCGGTGCAGGACTAGGCGTTGCGGACCATCAGGCCGCCGTCGACGGGGATCACGGCCCCGGTGACGAACGAGGCGGCCGGCAGGCACAGCGACAGCGTCATCTGCGCCACCTCCTCCGGGTCGCCGTAGCGGCCCATGGGGATGCGGCGGTGCACGTACTTGGCGCGGTCCGCGGCCGACACGCGTGCCACCAGCGGCGTGTCGATCGGGCCCGGGCAGATGCAGTTGACGGTGATGCCCTCGCTGCCGAACTCCACCGCCAGCGAGCGGGTCAGTCCGATCACGCCCGTCTTGGCGGCCGTGTACGGGCTGTGCAGCTTCGTCGCGCCGAGGCCTTCGGTCGAGGCGACGTTGACGATGCGCGGCGACGCCGACTTGCGCAGGTGCGGCAGAGCCGCGCGGATCATCCGCACGTGGGCGGTCAGCATCACGTCGAGCGCGCGCGCCCACTTCGACTCGTAGTCGTCGGCGTCGACCGGCAGCCGCACGGAGATGCCGGCGTTGTTGACCAGCGCGTCGATGCCGCCGAACTTCGCCGCCACCTCGCCGACCACGCGCGTGATGTCGGCCGGGTCGGCCACGTCGAGCCGCCAGCCGTGGGCCGTGCCGCCGGCGGCGCTGATGGCGTCGACCACCGGTGCCACGTCGGCGACGTCGGTGACGGCGACGCGTGCGCCCTCGTCGGCGAACAGCTGGGCGGTGGCGCGGCCCATGCCGCTGGCTGCGCCGGTGACGATCACGACCTTGCCGGCGACCGAGCGCGAGAGTTTCGACAGACGTGGCATGGCGGCTCCTCCTCCTGTTGGTTGGTGTGGCGAGTGTAGCGGCGGGGCGCCTCGTGCGCGCACGCCGGCCCATCGCGTGCACGCCGGTCCGCCGCAGCGAAGGCGGCCTCATCCCGTACGCCGGGCGGGGGCGCACGGGCAGGTCGCAGCGCAGCAAATGCTATAATCCGCAGGTTTACCCGAATCCCACCGGCTAGCGCCAGCCCCACTCAAAAATCCTTCCGAATGCGCGCGCGTGCGGCCGCTGTCGCCCCCCGCGTGATGCCCTCCGGCGGGCCCGCATGGGCCCGGTATCCGCGACGATCGCCGGATGCCGCGGAGCGATTCGGTCAGGGGTGCTCCGGTGAATCCGCTGCAGGAGCTGCCGTTGCCACCCGAACTTCAGAACGACCCCGCCCGCACCGCCGGAGCGGGTCTCATCCCCGAGTCCGTCCCCGCGCTGCTGGCGCTGGCCGATGGCACCGTGTTTCGCGGCGTCTCGATCGGCGCGCCCACCCGCACCGTGGGCGAGGTCGTGTTCAACACCGCGATCACCGGGTACCAGGAGATCCTCACCGATCCCAGCTACTGCCGGCAGATCGTCACGCTCACCTATCCGCACATCGGCAACTACGGGGTGAACGCCGAGGATGCCGAATCCACGCGCATCCATGCCGCCGGCCTGGTGATCAAGGACCTGCCGGCGCGTGCGTCGAACTGGCGTGCGCAGAGCGGGCTGTCCGACTACCTGGTGCGTGAGGGCATTCCCGGCATCGCCGGCATCGACACGCGCAAGCTGACGCGCATCCTGCGGGAAAAGGGGGCGCAGGGCGGCTGCCTGCTGGCGGGCTCGGCGCCGGGCGAGCAGCTCGACGAACAGGCGGCGATCGCCGCAGCGCAGGGGTTCCCGGGGCTCGCCGGCATGGATCTCGCCAAGGTGGTCAGCGTCGACAGGCCCTACGACTGGAGCGAGGGTGTCTGGGCGCTCGAGTCCGGATACCGTCCCCAGTCCGAACGGCGCTTCCGGGTCGTGGCCTTCGACTTCGGCGTGAAGCGCAACATCCTGCGCCTGCTCGCCGACCGCGGCTGCGCGGTCACCGTGCTGCCGGCGCAGGCCAGTGCGGCCGACGCGCTCGCCCTGAACCCGGATGGCATCTTCCTGTCGAACGGCCCGGGCGATCCCGAGCCCTGCGACTATGCGATCGCCGCGACGCGCGAACTGATCGAACGCGGCATCCCGACCTTCGGCATCTGTCTGGGCCACCAGATCATGGGGCTGGCGTCCGGTGCCCGCACCATGAAGATGAAGTTCGGCCACCACGGCGCCAACCACCCGGTGAAGGATCTCGACACCGGACAGGTGCTGATCACCAGCCAGAACCACGGGTTCGCCGTCGACCCTTCCAGCCTGCCGGCCAACATGCGTGTCACCCACGTGTCCCTGTTCGACGACTCGGTGCAGGGGCTGATGCGCACCGACAAGCCCGCGTTCTGCTTCCAGGGGCATCCCGAAGCCAGTCCCGGGCCGCACGACATCGTCTATCTGTTCGACCGGTTCGTGAAGCTGATGGAGAACAACAAGAATGCCTAAGCG
The DNA here is from genome assembly GCA_029779755.1 of Pseudomonadota bacterium. GTDB lineage: Bacteria > Pseudomonadota > Gammaproteobacteria > Burkholderiales > Burkholderiaceae_E > Quisquiliibacterium. The sequence goes on along the minus strand of JAKOZZ010000206.1, from coordinate 4,118 downwards.
CACCGACATCAAGAGCATCCTCATCATCGGCGCCGGCCCGATCGTCATCGGTCAGGCCTGCGAGTTCGACTACTCCGGCGCGCAGGCCTGCAAGGCGTTGCGCGAGGAGGGCTTCAGGGTCGTGCTGGTCAACAGCAATCCGGCGACGATCATGACCGACCCGGAGACGGCCAACGTCACCTACATCGAGCCGATCACCTGGCAGGTGGTCGAGAGCATCATCGCCAAGGAGCGTCCCGACGCGATCCTGCCGACGATGGGCGGCCAGACCGCGCTGAACTGCGCGCTCGACCTGCATCGCCACGGCGTGCTCGACAAGTACGACGTCGAGCTGATCGGCGCTTCGCCCGAGGCGATCGACAAGGCCGAGGACCGCTCCAAGTTCAAGGAGGCGATGACGAAGATCGGGCTGGGCTCGGCCCGCTCCGGCATCGCGCACTCGCTCGACGAGGCCTGGGCCGTGCAGCGCACCGTCGGTTTCCCGGTGATCATCCGTCCGAGCTTCACGCTGGGCGGCACCGGCGGCGGCATCGCCTACAACGCCGAGGAGTTCGAGACGATCTGCAAGCGCGGACTCGAGGCCTCGCCCACGCGCGAGCTGCTGATCGAGGAGTCGCTGATCGGGTGGAAGGAGTTCGAGATGGAGGTCGTGCGCGATCGCGCCGACAACTGCATCATCGTGTGCTCCATCGAGAACCTCGATCCGATGGGCATCCACACCGGCGACTCGATCACGGTCGCGCCGGCGCAGACGCTGACCGACAAGGAATACCAGCTGATGCGCAACGCGTCGATCGCGATCCTGCGCGAGATCGGCGTCGACACCGGCGGCAGCAACGTGCAGTTCGCGATCAACCCGCGGGACGGGCGGATGATCGTGATCGAGATGAACCCGCGCGTGTCGCGCTCGTCGGCGCTGGCCTCGAAGGCCACCGGCTTCCCCATTGCCAAGATCGCGGCCAAGCTGGCCGTCGGCTACACGCTCGACGAGCTGCGCAACGAGATCACCGGGGGCGCCACGCCGGCGTCGTTCGAGCCCACGATCGACTACGTCGTCACCAAGATCCCGCGGTTTGCGTTCGAGAAGTTCCCGCAGGCCGACGCCCACCTCACCACGCAGATGAAGTCGGTGGGCGAGGTGATGGCGATCGGTCGCACCTTCCAGGAGTCCTTCCAGAAGGCGCTGCGCGGGCTCGAGGTGGGCGTCGACGGCCTGAACGAGAAGACCAAGGACCGCGAGACCCTCGAGGAAGAGCTCGGCGAGCCCGGTCCGGAGCGGATCTGGTACGTGGGCGATGCGTTCGCGCAGGGCTTCACCATCGACGAGGTGTTCGAGCTCACGAAGATCGACCCCTGGTTCCTGGTGCAGATCAAGGAGATCGTCGACCTCGAGCTCGCGCTGGAGAAGCGCACCCTGGCCGACATCGACCGCGCCACGCTGCTGTTCCTCAAGAAGAAGGGGTTCTCGGACCGGCGCCTGGCGTGGCTGCTCGACAGCACCGAAGGCGAGGTGCGCAAGCTGCGCCGCGAGCTGGGCGTGCGCCCGGTGTACAAGCGCGTCGACACCTGTGCGGCCGAGTTCGCCACGGCCACGGCCTACCTGTACTCCACCTACGAGGACGAGTGCGAAGCGGCGCCGTCCGACCGGCGCAAGATCATGGTGCTGGGGGGCGGTCCGAACCGGATCGGGCAGGGCATCGAATTCGACTACTGCTGCGTGCACGCGGCGTTCGCCCTGCGCGAGGACGGGTTCGAGACCATCATGGTCAACTGCAACCCCGAGACCGTGTCGACCGACTACGACACCTCGGATCGCCTGTACTTCGAGCCGCTGACGCTGGAGGACGTGCTCGAGATCGTCGATCTCGAGAAGCCGGTCGGCGTGATCGTGCAGTACGGCGGGCAGACCCCGCTGAAGCTGGCCAAGGCGCTGGAGGCCAACGGCGTGCCGATCATCGGCACCTCGCCGGAGTCGATCGACATCGCCGAGGACCGCGAGCGCTTTCAGAAGCTGCTGGTCAAGCTGAACCTGCGCCAGCCGCCCAATCGCACCGCCCGCACCGAATCCGAAGCGATCGCGATGGCCCAGGAGATCGGCTATCCGCTGGTGGTCCGTCCCAGTTACGTGCTGGGCGGCCGCGCGATGGAGATCGTGCACGAGCAGAAGGATCTCGAGCGCTACATGCGCGAGGCGGTGAAGGTCAGCAACGACAGCCCGGTGCTGCTCGACCGTTTCCTGAACGACGCGATCGAGGTCGACGTCGACTGCCTGTGCGACGGCGAGCGCGTGTTCATCGGCGGCGTGATGGAACACATCGAGCAGGCCGGCGTCCACTCCGGTGATTCGGCCTGTTCGCTGCCGCCCTACTCGCTGTCCGAAGGGCTGGTGGCCGAACTGAAGCGCCAGACCGAGCTGATGGCGCGCGCCCTGAAGGTCGTCGGCCTGATGAACGTGCAGTTCGCGATCCAGCAGGACCCGTCTGCCGCCGTGCCCGCGGAGGGCGCCCAGGTCGACGGTGGCACGGTCTACGTGCTGGAGGTCAATCCGCGCGCGTCGCGCACCGTCCCGTACGTGTCCAAGGCGACCGGACTGCAGCTGGCGAAGATCGCGGCGCGCTGCATGGCCGGGCGCACGCTGGCTCAGCAGGGCATCGGCGCCGAAGTGACCCCGAAGTACTTCTCGGTGAAGGAAGCGGTGTTCCCGTTCGTGAAGTTCCCTGGCGTCGACACGATCCTCGGTCCCGAGATGAAATCCACCGGCGAGGTGATGGGCGTGGGCTACTCGTTCGGCGAGGCCTTCGTGAAGTCGCAGCTGGCGGCGGGCGTGAAGCTGCCGACCGAGGGCGGCGTGTTCATCTCGGTGAAGAACGCCGACAAGCCGCGCATGGTGCCGCTGGCCCGCGCGCTGCACGCGTTCGGATTCCGGGTGATCGCCACCAAGGGCACGGCGGCGGCGATCGCCGCGGCGGGCGTGCCGGTGACGTCGGTCAGCAAGGTGCAGGAAGGCCGACCCAACGTCGTCGACATGATGAAGAACGGCGACATCCAGCTGGTGATCAACACGGTCGAGGAGCGGCGCGGCGCGATCGCCGATTCGCGCTCGATCCGGACCACGGCGCTGGCGCAGCGGGTCACGTACTACACGACGATCGCCGGCGCCCGCGCCGCGGTCGAAGGCATGAAGCACCTGCGCGGCCTGGACGTCTACAGCCTGCAGGAACTGCACGCCGGTCTCGCCGCCGCCTGAGCGGCGCGGCGCCGTCGATCGCAGGAACTGACAATCGGACCATCGGAGGTCCGGCCGCCGTCATGGCGCGCCCGACCTCCGCCGGGGTGACCCGGAACGAATCGGAGTGAACGCATGGCCATCCCCCTGACGCAGCGCGGAGCCCAGTTGCTCAAGGAAGAACTGCAGCGTCTGAAATCGATCGAGCGCCCCGCGGTGATCACGGCGATCGCCGAGGCACGCGCGCAGGGCGATCTGTCCGAGAATGCCGAATACGATGCCGCGCGCGAGCGGCAGGGCTTCATCGAGGGGCGGATTGCCGAGATCGAGTCGAAGCTGTCGAATGCGCAGATCATCGACCCGAAGCTGCTGGACGCCGATGGGCGTGCTGTCTTCGGTGCCACCGTCGAACTCGAGGATCTCGAGTCCGGTGAGAAGGTCGTCTATCAGATCGTCGGCGACGACGAGGCCGACATCAAGTCGGGCCGGATCTCGGTGTCGAGTCCGCTGGCGCGCGCCCTGATCGGGAAGTCTCCGGGCGACGTCGCCGAGGTCAAGGCACCGGGCGGGATGCGCGAGTACGAACTTCTCGACGTGCGGTACGAATGACGCCGATGCCCGGCGCGGGCGCCCGCGGGTGAACCACCTGCGGCAGGCGGCCGCGCCACTGGCGGCCATGCAGATGGCGGCCGGGGGCTCAGCCCTTGGCCTTGCTGCTCCGCGGCCGCAGGCCGCCGATGGCGCGGGGTGCCGCGGCCCGGGGAGCCGCAGCTCGGGGTGCTGCAGCCCGGGGTGCCGCGCCGCGCGCAGCCGGTGCACGCGCGCTCGGCGCGCCGGACGGGGTGCGTGCGGCGGGCGCGCGCGAAGGGGCGGCGCCGCTGCCCCGCGCGCC
>JAKOZZ010000203.1 GCA_029779755.1 Pseudomonadota bacterium | reverse complement strand
CTGCTCGCCTCCAACTGTTTCGCCTGCCACGGCACCAACGGCCGTCCCGCCGGCGGCTTCGATCGCCTTGCCGGTGAATCCGCCTCCGAGATCTACGACGAGCTCAAGGAGATGGCCGGCAAGACCGACGAAGGGATCATGGGCGTGCACGCGCGCGGCTACTCCGACACGCAGCTGTGGCAGCTGGCCACGTACTTCTCGCAGCAGCGCTGAGCCGCACGCACCCATCGGGAGAACCCACATGCAACGCAGACATTTCCTCCGCGCCGCCGGTCTGTCGGCGGCGGGTCTCGTCGCCGGCGCCGTGCAGGCCGGTTCCGGCAGCCGCACCAGGACGTCCTCGACCACCGTGCCCCCCGTGCCGGCCGACACCGGCGCGGCCGGGCGCGTGCTGGTGATCGGCGGCGGCATGGCCGGCACCACCGCTGCCAAGTACCTGCGGCTCTGGGGCGGGCAGAAGGTCCAGGTCACGATGATCGAGCGCGAGACGAGTTATGTCTCGAACATCATGAGCAACCTCGTGCTGAACGGCGGACGCACGATCGCCGGGCTCACGTACAACTGGGATCGGCTCGTGGCCAACTACGGCGTGAACCGGGCGCGTGGCGACGTGACCACGATCGATCCGGTGGCCAGGAGGGTGTTCGTAGGCACGACCCGCTACGACTACGACCGCCTGGTGATCGCGCCGGGCATCGCGTTCGACCCGATCGCCGGGCTCGACACCGATGCGCTGCGCGCGCAGTTCCCGCACGCCTGGCAGGCGGGCGCGCAGACGACCACCCTGCGCGACCAGCTGCGTGCGATGCCCGACGGCGGCACGTTCGTGATGACGGTGCCGATGGCCCCCTACCGCTGTCCGCCGGGACCGTACGAGCGCGCCTGCGTGGTCGCCGACTGGCTCAAGCGCAACAAGCCGCGCTCGAAGGTGCTCGTACTGGACGAGAACCCCGGGATCACCGCCGAGCCCGAGTCCTTCGACCGCGCGTTCCGGCAGACCCACGCCGGCGTGATCACCTACGTGCCCAACGCCGTGGTGGAGCGCATCGACCCGGCCACGCGAACCGTGCACACCGCGATGGGACCGTTCACTGGTCACGTGATCAACCCGATTCCCCGTCAGCGGGCCCCCGAGCTGCTCTATCGCAACGGGCTCGTCAACGACGCCAACCCGGTGGTCGGCGAGCGGCGCTGGGTCAACGTCGACGCGGTGAGCTACGAGCATCTGTCGGCGCCCGGCGTGCACGTGATCGGCGACCCGGCCAACCACGGGCAGCCCAAGGCCGGGCACGTGGCCAACATGGAGGCGAAGGTCTGCGCCGATGCAATCACGCGCCTGCTGCGCGGCGACGTGCCCGACCCGAGCCCGGTGACGAACTCGGCCTGCTATTCGCCGATCACGTTCGAGACGGCGTCGTGGCTGACGGCCGTGTTCCGATACAACTCGACCAGCCGCAAGATGGAGGTCACCCAGACGGCCACGGGCGCGAAGGTGTCGGGTGAGGCGGGCATCGCCACGAAGGACAACTTCGAGGAGATGAACAAGTGGTTCGTGCAGCTGATGGCCGACACGTTCAGTTGAACACGTCCTGCCGGTAGCGCTGCGCGCGCACGAGCCCGGCCAGCCAGTCCGACGCCTGCGCGTGCGTGCCGCCGCTCGCGTCGCGATGGATGCGCAGCAGCGTGTCGCGCACGGCCGGCGCCATCAGCCGGCCGTCGCCGCACACGTACACGGTCGCGCCCTGGGCCAGCCACGCCCACACCTGCGCGCGCTGCGCCCACACGGCGTCCTGAACGAAGCGTGCAGGGGCGCCGGTCTGGTTGGAGTACGCGCAGTGCAGTGCGATGAGGCCGGATGCGTGGGCGGCGTCGAGCGCGTCTGCGCACAGCCGGTCGTGCGCCGGATGCCGGCAGCCGTGGAAGAGCATCGTCGGATTGGCGGCGCCGGACGCCGCGCGCCGCACGGCCAGTTCCTCGACGAAGCCCAGGAACGGCGCGATGCCGGTGCCTGCGGCGATCAGGATCATCGGGGCGGCCGTCGACGCCGGCGGATCGAACGGCGGCTGCGGTGCGCGGACGGCGGCGGCCACCACGTCGCCGGGCGCGAGCGTGGACACCCAGGCCGACGTGGTGCCGACGAAGTGCCCGCTGCCGGACCATGCCGGCCCGGAGACCGAGCCCACGGTCAGCGCGAGCGTGCCGGGATCGGTGCCGGGCGCGGACGAGATCGAATACAGGCGCGCGCGCATCGGCGCGCAGCAGGCCAGGAAACCGTCGAACCCGATCTCGATCGCCGGATGGGCGAGCACCAGGTCCGCGACGCTCGGCAGCGCGGCGGGCGGCGCCGCGTCCGCCGTCGTCAGGGCGTCCAGGCGCGCCTGGGTGTGCGGGCAGCGCGTGTGGACGCGCAGGCGCTCCACGTCTGCGCGGGTGGCGGCCCGCCCCAGGTCGACGAAGTGGGCGAGCAGGCGGTGTGCGGTGAGCGGACGATCGGCCGGCAGGTGCGGCCAGCGCTCGGCGGCGCCCGCGATGCGCACGACGGTGTCGGCGTCCATGCCGAAGCGCGCGAGCAGCGGCCGCACGCGCGCATCCGCGTTGCGTGGCCACAGCGCGAGGTGGTCGCCGGTGCGGTACGTGCAGCCGTCCGGCAGGCGGAGCCGCAGCCGCCGGGTGGGGCCGCGGGGGGCCTCGTCGCCGAAGTCGGGCAATCCGGCCGGGTCGCGGACGAGTTCGTCGTTCCCGATCACCTCGAAGGCCTGCGCGCCGGCGGCCAGCAGCGGTGTGTCGACCGCGGGCGCGTGCTGCACCTCGACGCGTGGCGCCGCCGGCGCCTCGGAGGACGGCGCGGCGCCGAGCGCCCGCCACAGGCGGTCGGTCCAGGCGGCGACCTGCGCGTCGAAGTCGCCGCTCGCGTCGGCTTCGCCGCGCGCGATCAGCGCCTGCGCGCCGGCCGCGGCGAACACCGCGTCGACGCGGCGCGGAAACGCCTGGAAGGTCGGCCACTCCGAGTCGCCGCAGCCGAGGACCGCGTAGCGCAGGCGCGGGGCGCGCCAGGCCGACAGGCCGTCGTGGTCGAGGTGCGCTTCGAAGGCCCGCGCGCCGTCGGCCGCCCGGCCGTTGTAGCTGGCGGCGACCACGATCGCGAGCCCGTCGACGGGCGGGGCGTCCACGAGCGCGTCGAGCGGCCGGCAGTCGGCCTGCGCGCCGGCCGCGCGCGCGTCCGTGGCGAGGCGCTCGGCGATCTCCCGGGTCGTGCCGAGGCTCGAGCCCCACAGCACGTGGATCGTCTGCTGCTCCAGGGTCGCCGGTGCGGCGCTGCTGCCCCGAGCGACGGCGCCGCTCGATGCGATGCTGATGTCGGCGGTCGGCGTCGGCGCGGACGCGGGTCCGCCCGGCCCCGGGATCCGCTCGTTGGGCCGGCGCGGGCGTGCTCGCAGCGTGAACCCGTCGGGCTTCAGCGTCAGCGTCTCGCGGATCCGCAGCGCGTAGTCGTTCGGGTCGCTGAACGAGAAGCGCTGCAGCAGCAGCGCCAGCGCCAGCTTCGCCTCGGTCAGCGCGAACTGGCGGCCGATGCAGGCCCGCTGGCCGTTGCCGAAGGGCTTGTACGCGTGCGGCGGAATGCGCCGTTCGTTCTGCGGCAGGAACCGGTCGATGTCGAACTCGTCGGGCCGCTCCCAGACGGCCGGGTCGCGATGCAGCGCGGGCAGCAGCACGCTCACGCGGTGGTTGGCCGGCAGCCGGTAGCGACCGCCGATCACCGTGTCCTCGTAGGGCGCCACGGCGAACGCGGGGGCGGTCGGCCACAGGCGCAGCGCCTCCTTCAGCACGCGGTCGATCACGTCGAGGGCCGCGAGATGCCCGTACTCGGGCACGGTGTCGCCGGGCAGCACGCGGTCGACCTCGGCGTAGGCCTGTGCCAGCACCTGCGGATGGCGCATCAGCAGGTACAGCGTGAACGTGAGCAGCCCGCTGGTGGTCTCGTGGCCGGCGATCAGGAACGTGATCACCTGGAAGCGGATGTTCGCGTCGTCGAGCTTCTGGCCGCTTTCGGGGTCGACCGCGTCCAGCATCAGGCCCATCAGGTCGCGGTTCGTCTGCGACTGGCCGCGGCGCGCGCGGATCACGTCGTCGACCAGTGCGCTCATCGACGCGATGTCGGCTTCGAGGGCGATCTGGCGGGCCGGCATCAGGCGCGTCATCACCGGCAGCCGGGTGAGCCGCGCCATGGTCTCGTCGAGCACGCGCACCAGCGCCTCGAGGAACGGATGCAGCCGCGCCCCCGCGAACGAATCGAATCGGTAGCCGAAGCCGCACAACGCGATGGTGTCAAGCGTGAGACGGGTCATGTCGTCGGCCACGTTCAGGTCCTGCCCCGCGCTGCGTGCCCACGTGTCGACCAGCTGCTGCGCGACCGCGAGCATCGCGTCGAAGTACCCGCGCATCGCGCGCTGCGAGAACGCGGGCAGCAGGATGCGGTGCGCCTTGCCCCAGTTGGGTTCGTCGCCGTGCGCGGTGAACAGGCCGTCGCCGGCGAGCGGGCGCAGCATCGACAGCGGCGGCCCGATCAGCTTGCGGAAGCGCCGCTCGTCGCTCACCTCGGCGGCGAGGGCGGCCGAGGTGATGAAGGGCACGCGCCGGCCGGCGAAGTCGATCGCGAAGATGCCGTCGAACCGGGGGGCCAGGGTCATCAGGTGCTGGGTGAGCCGGCCCCTGGGGAGCTGGAGCAGATTGCCGACCACCGGCAGCCCGGCGGGCGCGGGGATCGGCGTGGTCGTGGCGGCGGTGTCGATGGGGGTCGATGACATGAGGTGCGGTGACCTGCGCGCGGGCGGGCCTGCGGCGGTCGGACGTGAGAATCCTACAGTGTAGGGGTGAAGCGGCGACGCTTCAATGACCGGCGCCGTGCTGATGGCAGAATCGGCGCATGCCCGATGCCAGCAGAACGAACCGACGTCGCGCCCCGGCGGCGGGTGCCGGCGGTGCGCAGGCCGTGCGCGTGCCGCTCAGTGCGCAGCGGATCCGCGCCGCGGCGCTCGCCCTCGTCGACGCCGACGGCGTCGAGGCGCTGAGCATGCGGCGGCTCGCCGCGGTGCTGGCGGTCGATCCGATGTCGATCTACCACCATGTGCCGAACAAGCAGGCGTTGCTGCAGTCCGTCTACGACCGTGTGCTCGAGGAACTCCCGGTGCCGCATGCCGCGCCGGACGGCTGGCAGCATGCGCTGCGCGACCTGGCGCGCCGCTTCTACCGGCTCGCGCGGCGCCATCCGCAGGTGATGCCCGGACTGATCGCAAGCCGCTGGGGCACCCGGCGCGAACGCGAGATCCACGCCGCCATCGACCAGCTGCTGGCGGCCGAGGGCTTCGCGGCGCCCGACCGGGCCCGCATCGTCGGCGCCATCTACACGTATGCCACCGGCCTGGCCGGGCTGGCGGCCCATGGCCTGGGCAGCCGTCCGCTCTACGATCCGGCCGCGGAAGGGGCGGCCGGGCCGGCCGCCGACGTGCGCAGCCGCGGCACCGAGGAAGACGTCGACTTCAGCATCGACCTGATGATCGCGGGGATCGAATCGCTGGCGCGTGGCCGTTCGTCCGGGGCGGGCGCTCCGTCCGGAAGCGCACCCGGAAGCGCCTCGGGCACCCCGTCCAGTGCTCCCTCAGGTGCTCCCTCCGGCACCCCGCGGGCGCCCGCGGGCTGAGCGCCGCCGCCGGCCCGGTCCGCCGCTACCCGCACCCACCCCTTCACCGCCGTCCGCGACCCACCCTTCCACGACCATGCGCCGATTGCGCCAGCTCCCCCGCGTCGACTGGCCCGCCCGGCTGCAGGAGATCGGTTTCCACTACCACTCGATCGACGAGCGCGGCGATGCCCAGCCGCCGGACGCCCGCGTGTTCCGCTACTGGCGCGAGGACGCCGCCTACCACTTCGACGCCGCGCAGATCGAGTGTCTGTACGAGGCCGGCGTCGAGGTGCACCGCATGTGCCTGGAGGTGGTCGCCGACGCGGTGCGCGCCGGCGATCCGGCCGCGTTCGCGATCCCCGACGCGATGTGGCCGCTGGTCGAACGCTCCTGGAACCTGCGCGAGCCCGCACTGTTCGGCCGCTTCGACTTCGCCTGGGACGGCACCGGCGCGCCGCGCATGCTCGAGTACAACGCCGACACCCCCACCGCGCTGGTCGAGGCCTCGCTGGCCCAGTGGCAGTGGCTCACGCAGACGCACCCCGGCGCGGACCAGTTCAACAGCCTGCACGAGGCGCTGATCGCGCGCTGGACGGCGCTGCGCGGCCAGTCGGCCGACGGCCTGCTCCACCTGGCCTGCCTGTTCGATTCCCAGGAGGACGTCGGCAACACCGAATACCTGCTCGATCTCGCGGTGCAGGCCGGATGGCACGCGAAGATCCTCGACGTGCGCGACATCGGCAGCGACGGCAGCGGCCGGTTCTACGATACCGAGAACCGGCCGATCGAGACCGTCTTCAAGCTCTACCCGTGGGAGTGGATGGTGCGCGAGGCGTTCGCGCCCGACCTGCTGCGCGCGCGCACACGCTGGATCGAGCCGGCCTGGAAGATGCTGCTGGCCAACAAGGCGGTGCTGGCCGCCCTGTGGGCGCGCTTCCCCGGCCACCCGAACCTGTTGCCCGCGTACCGCACGCCGCAGCCCCTGGCCGGACTGCCGCACGTGGTCAAGCCGATGCTGTCGCGCGAGGGCGCCAACGTGCGGCTGGTGCGGCCGGGTCACCCGGAGGTCGACACCGGTGGCCCCTACGGTGCCGAGGGCCTGGTCTGGCAGGCCTATGCGCCGATGCCCGTGCTCGACGGGTTCACGCCCGTGCTGGGCGTGTGGATGGTGGGCGACGACGCCTGCGGCATGGGCATCCGCGAGGACCGCGGACCGATCACGCGCAACACCAGCTTCTTCGTGCCGCATTACTTCAACTGAGCGATGATCGTGTTCCCGGCGCGCCCGACACCGCCCCGCGCATGGCCGTGCCCATCCGCGTCGGCGCGGCCGTCACGGTCGTCCACGCCGTCCCCCCGGAGGCATCGATGCTGCTCTTCCTGACCTACTTCGCGTACTCGATCCTGTGCCTGGCCGTGGGGCTGGTCGTCCACACCCGCATCACGCCGGTCCGGGAGTGGACGCTGGTGCGCCAGGGCAACGTCGCGGCGGCCTGCTCGCTGGGCGGCACGGCCATCGGCCTGGCGCTCCCGATCGCCAGTCTCGCCGTGCACGCGGTGTCGCTGCTCGACATGGCGCAGTGGTCGGCCATCGCCCTGGCCGTGCAGCTCCTGACCTGGTTCGTGCTGTCGCGCGTCGTCGGCGGGATGGCGGCCGAGATCGAGCGCGACAACCGGGCGGTGGGCGGGCTCGCCGCCGCCTTCTCGGTGGCGCTCGGTGCGATCAACGCGGCCTGCCTCAGCTACTAGGAGCGTCTCCATGGCCAGCACGACGCGCACCCTCGTGATCATCGGCGCGGCCGCGGTCGCGGTCGGCGCGCTGCCCGGCTGCAGCGACGAGCCGTTCGACGATCCGCTGCAGCGCGCCCGTTACGCCAGCCTCGACGCCTGTCAGGCGGACTGGGGCGACACGCAGTGCGAACCCGGCGAGGCGCAGGCGGGGCTCGGCACGATCGACGAGCCCTCCGGTTCGACCAGCAGCAGCACGTCCTCGGGCTATCGCGGCGGCTCGGGCTCGACGCTGTTCTGGGGGCCCTGGTACACCCAGTCGGGCCGCATCTACGCGCGCGACGGCAGCTGGCGCGACGACCCCGGCATGGCCGCACGCGTGGCGTCCCGCGGCAATGCCGTCGCCATCACACCCGCGGCCGGCGCCCGGGTCCCCACGCCGATCGCGGCCGCGCATCAGAACTACCTCGCGTCGGCGCGTGCCGCCGGCCGGACGTCGGCATCGAGCGGCATCCGGCGCAGCGGCTTCGGGCTGTCCGGCAGCTCCAGCAGCGGCTGACGCGTGCCGACAGACCCTCCACCCGACGGAGCCCCCATGTCCTTCCAAGCCCTCCTCGACCGTTTCGCCGCCGCCGTCGGCGCGCACGATTCCCCCGGCCTCGCGGCCCTGTTCGCCGAGAACGGCTGCTACGACGACTATTTCTTCGGCGAGCACCATGGCCGCGCCGAGATCGCGGAGATGCTCGACCGCTTCCACGTCGGCGGCGAGCAGTTCTGCTGGCAGTTCACCGACCCCGTCTTCGCGGATGGGGTCGGCTATGCGAGCTACTGCTTCAGCTACCTGTCACGCGAACCCGAGAGCGCCGGGCGCCTGATGATGTTCGACGGCATGAGCCGGTTCCGCATCCGCGACGGCCTGATCACCCACTATGCCGAGGCGTTCGATCGCGGCATGGCGTTCGTGCGGCTCGGCTATCCGGCCGGCAAGGTGATGAAGCTGCTCGAGCGGTATGGCCGGGCCCTGGACGACCGTCCGGTCGGGCGCGCGCATCTGGAATACCGGGCGCGCGTGCGCGGATAGCCCGCCCGGGCGTGCCGGGCCGCGACCGCGCCCGACCGCCGCGCGCGCGCCTGTCCGCCTGCCGCGCTCAGGCGTGCCCGACCACCGCGTGCGGCACGTAGGGCGCCTCGAGCTGCGCGATCTCCTCGGCCGTCAGCTTCAGCGACAGCGCGGCGACCGCATCGTCGAGGTGCTGCAGCTTCGTGGCGCCGACGATCGGCGCCGTGACCACCGGCTTGGCCAGCACCCAGGCGAGCGCCACCTGGGCGCGCGGCACGCCGCGTGCGGCCGCCACCCGCGCCACCGCTTCCACCACCTTGCGGTCGGCCTCGCCGGTCTTCGCGTACAAGGTGCGGCCGAAGTCGTCGGTCTCGGTGCGGGCGCTCGTCTCGTCCCAGTCGCGGGTGAGGCGGCCGCGCGCCATCGGACTCCAGGGGATCACGCCGATGCCTTCGGCCGCGCACAGCGGCAGCATCTCGCGCTCCTCCTCGCGGTACAGCAGGTTCACGTAGTTCTGCATCGACACGAAGCGGGTCCAGCCGTGGCGGTCGGCCGTGTACAGCGCCTTGGCGAACTGCCACGCGTACATCGACGAGGCGCCGATGTAGCGCGCCTTGCCCGCGCGGACCACGTCGTGCAGCGCCTCGAGCGTCTCCTCGATCGGCGTGCGCGGGTCCCAGCGGTGGATCTGGTAGAGGTCGACGTAGTCGGTGCCCAGCCGGCGCAGGCTGTGGTCGATCTCCGACAGGATCGCCTTGCGCGACAGGCCGGCGCCGTTGGGGCCCTTGAACATGCGGCCGTGCACCTTCGTGGCGATCACGATCTCGTCGCGGCGGGCGTGCTCCTTCAGCACCCGGCCGACGATCTCCTCGCTGGTGCCATCGGAGTAGACGTTGGCGGTGTCGAAGAAGTTGATGCCCAGCTCCAGTGCGCGGCGCACGAACGGCCGGCTCTGCGCCTCGGAGAGGGTCCAGGGATGGTTGCCGCGCTGCGGTTCGCCGTAGCTCATGCAGCCCAGGCACAGGCGGGACACTTCCAGGCCGGTGCGGCCCAGGCGGACGGTTTCCATGGTGATGCGGTCTCCTCGGGGTTCGTCGGGTGTGCGGCCGGCTGCAGGTGTCCGGCTCGGCCGCCCCGGCGGGCGCGGCCGGCCCGGCCGGCGCGGCGGGGTCAGGCGTCGCGGAACTCGTCGTCGAAGTACTCGCCCTCGGCCTTGACGATCGGCAGGGCGCGCGCCTGCTCCTTCTGGCGCATCTCGACGCGGCGGATCTTGCCCGAGATGGTCTTGGGCAGGTCGAGGAACTCGAGCCGGCGGATGCGCTTGTAGGGGGCCAGCTTGTCGCGGCAGAACATCAGGATGTCGCGGGCGGTGGCGGCGTCGGGCGCATGGCCCGCGGTCAGCATCACGAAGGCCTTGGGCACGGCGAGCTTGAGCGCGTCGGGCGACGGCACGACGGCCGCCTCGGCCACCGCCGGATGCTCGATGAGCACGCTCTCGAGCTCGAACGGGCTGATGCGGTAGTCGCTCGCCTTGAACACGTCGTCGGCGCGGCCCACGTAGGTGATGTAGCCCTCGGCATCGCGCTGCGCCACGTCGCCGGTGTGATAGTGCCCGGCACGCATCACTTCCGACGTCTTGGCCTCGTCGCCCGCGTAGCCCAGCATCAGGCCGGACGGCCGCTCCGCCAGCTCGAAGGAGATCTCGCCCTCCTCGGCCGGCCGGTCCTGCGGGTCGAGCAGCACCACCTTGTAGCCGGGCAGCGGCCGGCCCATCGAGCCGAACTTGATCTTCTGGCCGGGCGGGTTGCCGACCACCGCGGTCGTCTCGGTCTGGCCGAAGCCGTCGCGGATCGTCAGGCCCCATGCGGCGCGCACCTGCTCGATCACCTCCGGGTTCAGCGGCTCGCCCGCCGACAGCAGCTCGCGCAGCTTCACCGGGTAGTCGCCCATCTTCTCCTGGATCAGCATGCGCCAGACGGTGGGCGGCGCGCACAGGGTCGTCACCTGCTTGTCGACCAGCACGTCGAGCACGCGCTTGGCGTCGAACCGTGCGTAGTTGAAGATGAACACGCACGCGCCGGCGATCCAGGGGGCGAAGAAGCAGCTCCACGCATGCTTGCCCCATCCGGGCGACGAGATGTTCCAGTGCACGTCGCCGGGCTGCAGGCCGATCCAGTACAGCGTCGACAGGTGCCCGGCCGGATAGCTCTGATGGCTGTGCTGCACCAGCTTGGGCTTGCTGGTGGTGCCCGAGGTGAAGTACAGCAGCAGGGGCTCGTCGGCCCGGGTCGGGCATTTCGGCTGGTAGACCGGGCTGGCCTGGTAGGCGTCGGCGAACCGGCTCCAGCCCGCCGCCGGCTGGTCGGCGACGATCCGGATCTGCCGGTCGGCGATCCCGTCGAACTTGGCGGTGTTGGCCGCGTTGGTGACGATCACCCGCACCTGGCCGCGCTCGAGCCGGTCGAGCAGGTCGTCGCGGGACAGCAGCGCCGTGGCCGGGATCATCACCGCGCCGATCTTGATGCAGGCCAGCATCAGCTCCCACAGCGGCACCTCGTTGCCCAGCATCAGCAGCACGCGGTCGCCGCGCTGCACGCCCAGCGATTCCAGGTGGTTGGCCACCTGGTTCGAGCGCGCGCTCATCTCGGCGAAGGTCAGCTTCTGCTCGCTGCCGTCGTCGCCGACGATCCACAGCGCCGGGGCGTGGTTGTCGCGCGCCAGATCGTCGAAGTGGTCGAGCGCCCAGTTGAACGTGTCCAGCTTCGGCCAGCGGAAGCCCGCACAGGCCGCGTCGTAGTCGGTGCGGTGCGTGAAGAGGAAGTCGCGCGCGGCGCGGTAGGCGGCGAGGGCGGTGTTCATCCGGGTCTCCTGGGTGGGCGTGCGGGGTTCGGGGGCCGTTCATCGGCCCCCGGGCACCGTGCCCGGGGCCGGAGGGCCCGGCGGCTCAAGTGATCGCGGAGCATACCGAAACTTGTCGAACACAGGTCGGGACAGGCCGGCGCACGCCGTGTCCCGGGAGAACGTGATGACAGCACGCGACCGGGCAGACCACATGCCCGCGCTGACGACAGCCAGGGACGGACAGGTTCCGTTCGCCGAGATGATCGAGGATCGCGGCGAACGGATGCTGCGCATCGTCCTGCTGCTGACGCTCGGCCTGGGCGCGCTGACGATCGTCGCGGGGTTCCTCGTCGGGGTCTACGACCCGACCCGGATGCTGCCGCGGGTTGCGCTCGTGGCCGTCTGCGCGCTGTCGCTGCTCGCCCTGAACCGCTGGGGCGTGCGGCCGGCGGTGCGCCTGTTCCTCTTCGCCGCCCTGTGCGTGTGCGTGGTGCAGGGCTTCGCCACGAGCGGCGTGCGCACGCCGTCGGTGGCCGCCTCGCCGGCCGTGCTGATGCTCGCCGGCTGGTTCCTGGGCCGGCGCGAGACCTTCCTGCTCGGCACCCTGGGCTTCCTGAGCGTCACCGCGATGGCGATTCTCGAGGTCCGGGGCCACCTGGTGCCGATGCCGCGGAGCGTGCTCGACTACTGGCTGCTGCTGCTGATCGTGATTCCGGTCGCGTCGATGATCGGCGTGCACGCCCATGCGCGGTTCCTCGACCAGCTGCGTGCCGCCACCGACGGCGTGCGCCGCTTCTAGAAGGAGCTGATGGCGCGCCAGCGCTCCGAGGACCGCATGCGGGCGACCCTGGAGAACACGCCCAACGTCGCGATCCAGTGGTACGACGGCGGCGGCCGGGTGCGGTACTGGAACCAGGCCTCCGAGGCGCTGTTCGGCTGGTCGGCGCAGGAGGCGCTGGGGGCGCGCATGGGCGAGCTCACCCTGGGGCCCGCCGAGGCCGACGAGGTGCTGTCGCGGATGCGCACGCTCGACCCCGGCGGCGCGTGTCTCGGCCCGAACGAGCACGGCGTGCGGTGCCGCGACGGCAGCCGCCGCTGGGTGTCGTCGACGATGTTCGCGATCCCGGGCGACTCGGGCCTGCCCACCTACGTGTGCATGGTCGTCGACATCTCCGAGCGCAGGCGCACGGAGGCCGCGCTGAAGGCCCGCAACGAGAGCCTGCGCCTGCTGAGCGAACTGTCGTCGCGCGTCTATGCGGTGTCCGACGTCGAGTCCATCCTGCGGATCGCGATCGACGTCGTGCGCGTCGTCACCGGTGCGCCCGGCGTGCTGACCTACCTGAGCACGCCGGGAGGACGGTACCTGCGTCTGGTCGCCCAGCACGGCTTCGACGACGACTACGAGTCGATCGCCGGGCGCGTCGACCTGCAGCGCAGCTGGACCGGCCAGTCGCTGAGCTTGCGCAAGCCGCAGGTCGCGTACGACATCCGGCGCGAGCACAGCTTCGACCCGGTGATCCGCGAGGCGCTGCTGGCGCGCGACCTGGGCAGCGGCGTCGTGATCCCGCTGCTCGACGACGACGAGCCGCTCGGCTGCATCACGCTGTTCTACCCGTCGGACGCGCTGAGCGAGAGCGGCCGCGGCGAGATGGAGACCTACGAGGCCGTGTCGCGCACGCTGTCGATGGCGATCGCCAACGTGCGGCGGCTCGACCAGCTGCGCCACCAGGCCCGCCACGACACGCTGACCGGCCTGCCGAACCGCGCGGCGCTGCACGACGAGTTTGCGCGCCTGGACGTGGACGGCGGCGCGCGCCCGTCGATGATGCTGCTCGACCTCGACCGGTTCAAGGAGGTCAACGACACCCTCGGCCACCACATCGGCGACCAGCTGCTGGGCGCCCTGTCCCAGCGGCTGGCCGAGACGGTCGGCACCGAGGAGGCGCTGACCTGCCGTCTGGGTGGCGACGAGTTCGCGGTGCTGCTGCACGACGCCGGCACGGCGGACCGCGCGCTGGCGCGTGCGCGCGCCATCCGCGAGGCGCTGGTGCGGCCGTTCGACGTCGACGGCATGAGCCTGAAGGTCGGCGCGAGCGTGGGCGTGGCGATGTACCCGGACCACGGCACCGACAGCCACGGGCTGCTGCGCGCCGCGGACGTGGCGATGTACCGGGCCAAGGGGCACGCGCTGGGCGTGGTGCTCTACGACCGCGACGCCGACGTGCACTCGCCGCAGCGGCTGGCGCTGCTGGCCGAGCTGGCCGAGGCGATCACGCACGGCGAGCTGGTCATGCACTACCAGCCCAAGCTGGACCTGCGCACCGGCGCCATCGCGGGCTTCGAGGCCCTGGTGCGCTGGCGGCATCCGAAGCTGGGCCTGCTGTTCCCGGGCTCGTTCATGCCCCTGGCCGAGGCCAGCGAGGTGATCCATCCGTTCACCCGCGCGGTGATGGACCTGGCGATGGCCGACTGCGTCCGCCTGCGTGCACGCGGTCTCACGCAGCCGGTGGCGCTGAACCTGTCGGCGCGCAACCTCGTCGACGACCGCTGCGTGAACGACATCGAGGAGCTGATCGCCGCGCACGGACTGGGCTACGAGGACATCGAGCTCGAGATCACCGAGACGACGATCATGCACGACCCGGCCCAGGTGGCCGACCTGCTCGACCGGCTCGACCGCCGCGGCGTGGGCCTGGCGATCGACGACTTCGGCACCGGCTACTCGTCGCTGGCGCACCTGAAGCGGCTGCCGATGGACTTCCTGAAGGTGGACCGGACGTTCGTGCGTGACATGATCGTCGACGACCAGGACGCCGCGATCGTGCGCTCGACGATCACGCTCGCCCACAGCCTCGACATGAAGGTCATCGCCGAGGGGGTGGAGGACCGCGCCACGCTCGACATGCTGCGCGAGATGGGCTGCGACATGATCCAGGGCTACCACCTGAGCAAGCCGCTGCCGCTCGAGGATCTGCTGACGTGGATCGAGCGGCGCACCACGGGGGCTGCGCTCGCAGTGTGCTAGCCTCGATTGCAAAGGTGGCCCGATCGTCCGCGGCCGCCACTGTCAACGAGGAGAACAGCACGATGAAGCAGGTCGACGACAACATGCCGGTTCTGGTCGGGTGCGGCGACGTCACCGACATGGACACGCCCTTCGAGAAGGGCCGCTCCCCCTACGACCTGATCGCGCAGGCGTCCCGCCGGGCGCTCGACGACACCGGTGCCAGCCGCATCGGCGAGGCGATCGACACGCTGGCGATGATCCGGCTCTTCTCCGACACGTCGCACCGCTTCGCCACCAAGCTGGGCGCGTCCACCAACGCGCCCAAGAGCATCGCGAACCGCCTCGGCCTGAACCCGGGCCGCCTGATCTACAGCTGGAACGGCGGCAACATGCCGCAGTACCTGCTGAACATGTTCGCCGAGTCGATCGCGCGCGGCGAGACGAAGGGCGCCCTGCTGTGCGGCGGTGAGGCGCTGCGCACGCAGTACGGCGCCGAGCGCGCCAACCTGCCGGTCTCCTGGGCGGAGGATCCGGGCGGCACGCACGAGCAGATCGGCGATCCGCGCCGCGGCTGGAACGACCACGAGGACAAGCACAACATGCGGGCCGCGATCGCGATGTACCCGCTGTTCGAGAACGCGATCCGCGGTGCGCGCGGCCGGTCGATCGACGAGCACATGAAGGCGATCGGCACCCTGATGGCCGGCTTCGCCAAGGTCGCCGCGGCCAACCCGCTGGCCACCCGTCGCGACGGGTTCAGCGCCGAGCGCCTGATCACCGTCGATGCCGAGAACCGCTGGATCGGCTTCCCCTACCCGCGCTACCTGAACTCCAACGCGTTCATCGACCAGGCCGCGGCCGTCGTGATGACCTCCGCCGGCCAGGCCCGCAAGCTGGGGGTTCCGGAGAGCAAGTGGGTGTTCCTGCACGGCTGCGCCGACGGGCACGACCACTGGTACGTGTCCGAGCGCATCAACCTGCACTCGTCGCCGGCGATCCGCGAGGCCTCGCGGATCGCGCTGTCGATGGCCGGGCGCACGCTGTCCGACATGACCTTCCTCGACCTGTACAGCTGCTTCGCGTCGGCCGTCGAGATCGGCTGCCAGGAGCTCGGGCTGGCCGAGGACGACCCGCGCGGCCTCACGATCACCGGCGGCCTGCCGTTCTTCGGCGGTCCGGGCAACAACTACGTCACGCACTCCATCTCGGAGATGATCCGCAAGGTGCGCTCGAAGCCCGGCAGCTTCGGTCTGGTCACCGCCAACGGCAACTACGTGACCAAGCACTCGTTCGGCGTGTACTCGACCACGCCGATGCAGGGCACCTGGACGCGCGAGCGCCCGGGCGTGCTGCAGGCACGGCTCGACGCGCTGCCCAAGGCGCCGTTCACCGAGACCCCGACCGGATCGGCCAAGGTCGAGACGTACACGGTGATGCACGGCCGCAACGGGCCGGACTACGCGCTGGTCTACGGGCGTCTGGACGCCACCGGCGAGCGCTTCCTGGCGAACCTGCCGGCCGACCCGGCGATGATGTGGGATCTGCAGAACCGCGAGAGCCTCAACCGGCCGGGCACGGTGTCGCGCTCGGAGGACGGGCGCAACATCTTCGTGCCGGCCTGAGCGCAGGCCGACCCGGCGCGGTCAGGCGCGCCGGGCGGTGGCGGTCCAGTCGAGCCGCCACCACAGCAGCAGCCCGATCAGCATCATCGCCACGTTCACGAAGCCGGTGTACACCAGCGACGCCGCGAACGCGCGCGCGGCGTCGGCGCCGACCAGCTCCATGCCGGCCACGAACGCCAGTTGCGTGGTGCCCAGCTGTGCCGGCGACGACGGCAGCGTCAGGCCGATGACGGTGAGCACGAAGACCGCGATCGCCCCCGACACCGGGATCGCCACGCCGACGGCAAGCGCGCTCGCCAGGATCGAGCCGACGATGCACGACCACTGCAGCAGCGACAGCGCGATCAGCGCAACGACGGTGCCCGGATGCCCCAGCGCGGCGAGGCCCGCGACGCCGCGCCGGATCTGGTGTTCGATCCAGCGCCCCGGGCGCTGCGGCAGCAGGCCGATCAGCCACCCGCCCCACCGGCGCGAGCGCTCGGTCGGGCGCATGAACGCGTAGACCACCGCCAGTCCGGCCGCCACCAGGGCCAGGCTGATCAGCCCGGCCGACCACAGCAGCGGCGACACGCGCGGATCGATCAGCAGGGCGACCGCCGTCAGGATCACCAGGGCGACGAAATCCAGGATGCGCTCGATCGCGATCGTCGCCAGCACGGCGCTGGGTGCGAGCGCCTGCCGGCGGGCGAGCAGCGTGGCCCGCAGGACCTCGCCGGAGTGCGGCACGACCAGGTTGGCCGCGGTGCCGACGAAGACGGTGCCCAGCAGGAATCCGCGCGGGCAGTGCGCCAGCGGCCGCAGCACGACCGACCAGCGCAGCGCCTTGACCGCCATGAACACCAGTCCGCAGGCCAGCACCGCCTGCGCCCAGCCGACGTGCACCGTGCGCAGCACGTCCCAGGCGGCGTCCAGATCCGCCTCGTACAGCGCCACGCCGAGGAAGATCGCGCCGACGGCCAGGCCCAGGAGCGTCCATCGGGTGCGCGTCTGCTTCGGTCTGCTCATCTCATCGCTCCGCGAGCATCTGGTCCACCACCCTGCGGGCGAGTCCCGCCGATCCGTTCCATGAGGTGACCTCGGGGTAGACCTGTGCCGTCGTCGCGAGGTACACGCGGCCCGGCACGAGGGCGATCGGCGGCGTCCGGCGCTGGTATCCGACCGAGTAGAGAGGCTCGACGAACGGGCTGCGGAACACGCGCGCGTCGAGGATGTCGTCCTGCCCCAGCGACGGGAACATGCGCCGCAGGCCGGCGAGGTAGGCGTCGAGCGTGTCGTCGTCCGGACGGGCGAAGCGGGGGTCCGTGCGGTGCAGGTAGTTCATCAGGTAGACGAGGTGGACGCCACCGGTCTCGGCACGATCGATCAGCGTCGTGCTCTCCACGATGCCCTGGAACGGCACCTCGGGGTCGATCGACGCGACCCAGTAGTGCGGCGTGAGGCCGCGGCGCAGCATCACGACCGCGTTGACCACGCCCTGCATGTCGATCTGCGCGTCCGGAAGCCGGCCGGCCTGCGCGAGCCGGCTGCCCGCCGTCAGCGGCTCGAGCGCGGTGATCGGGCCGGTGAAGACGAGTTGGTCGAACGCCTCCGGCGCCGCGTCACCCGCCTGCACCGTCGGACGCCCGTCGGCTGCGAGGTCGATCCGGGCGACCCGGGTCCGCATGCGCACCTGCCCGCCGCGCGCCGCGACCCCGTCCGCCAGCGCCTGCGCGATCCGCCGGTAGCCGCCGTGCAGATAGCCTTTGGTCTCCTTCCTGCCGCCCTTCTCGCGGTTGAACCGCGTCCAGAACCACAGTGCCGGCACCTGCCGGTAGCGGTCGCCGAACTTGGCCTGCAGCATTGGTTTCCAGAACGTCTCGAACGCGTGGCGGCCGGACAGTGCCGTGAGCCACGCCTCGCAGGTGACGTCGTCGAGCCCCCGGGACGAGCGCAGGCTGCCCCACAGGCCGGTGGCGCCCACCCGCAGCCGGTCCGTGACCGACAGCGGTCCGAAGCGCAGCAGGTCCAGCGCGGTGTTCAGCGGATACAGCCGGCCCGCGTGCATGAACCCGAAGCTGGTCTCCTTCCAGTAGGCCTGGTCCTCGAGGCCGACGTCGCCCAGCAGGGCGAGCAGGTGCCGGTCGGACGGCAGCATGCAGTGATAGAAGCGTTCGAGCGCCGCGCCCCGGTAGTCGAAGAACGTGCCGAGGCCGCCGAGCTGGTCGGAGGACTCGATCAGCGTCACGTGCGCGCCGGCCCGCGCGAGATGGTGCGCGCACGCCAGCCCGGCGATGCCGGCGCCGACGACCGCGACGCGTGCGCGCATCGGATCAGGCATCACGTCGCTGCGCCGCGCTGTCCGGGGCATGGCGCACCGCGGCGTCCGGTCGTGCGGTGCCCGTCGCCGCGAAGGTCGCCGGCCCGGCAGCCGTGCTCGCCGCCGCCGGCGGGTGCAGCGGCAGCCAGCCCCGCGTGATCGTCACGACGTAGCGCCACATCGTGCGCAGGATGCGCATCTTGCTCGCCCCTTCCTTCAGGTCGTAGCGCAGGATCAGGGGCACCTCGGCGACGCGGGCGCGGATGCGGCGCAGGTTGAGCAGGATCTCCAGCATGCACGAGAACCCGTTCTCGCGGACGAAGTGGTCGCCGTAGCGGTCGATCAGCCGGCGCAGCACCTCGGCACGATAGACGCGGTACCCGCAGGTGTAGTCGCGTGCGCCCGGGTAGGGCGCCAGCACGCGGATGCCGGCGCTCGACAGATGGCTGAGGAACTTGCGGTGCGCCGGAACCCCCACCTCCTGCGCGCCCGGCTGGAAGCGCGACGCGATCACCACGTCGGCGCCGTCCTCGATCTTCGCGAGCATGGTCGCGATGAGCTCCGGGCCCTGCGAGTTGTCGGCGTCCATCGTCACGACGACGCCGTCGGCCTGCGCGGCCGCCTTCAGTCCGGTGCGGATGGCGGCGCCGAGCCCCATGTTGTGCGGGTGGCGGATCAGCTCGACCGGCATCCGCTGCGCGGCGTCCAGGGCGATCTCGGCGGTCCGGTCGCGCGAGCCGTCGTCGACGATCAGCACCCGGTAGTGCGCCCACCCGTCGAGGGCGGCGCGCGTGCGCTCCAGCAGCCCCGGGAGGTCCCGTTCCTCGTTGTAGGCCGGCATCATCACGGTGATCATCATGGGCGGTGCTCCTGCGGGTGTGCCGCGATCGGTGCGTTCCCGGTGCGCATCAGGAACGCGTGCACCGCCTGCGCGATGCGCGTGCCGGCGTCGCCCGACCCGAACGGGTTGGCGACTGCGCGCGCCGTGTCGGCGAGCGATGCGTCGGCATGGGCGTCTTCCAGCAGCGCCTCGAGCCGTGCCGCGTCGTGCCCGGCCAGGCGGCCGATGCCGCACTCGAGCACTTCCGGGCGCTCGGTCGTGTCGCGCAGGATGATCACCGGCTTGCCCAGGGTGGGCGCTTCCTCCTGGATGCCGCCCGAGTCGGACACGATCAGCCAGGCGCGTGACAGCAGGTGGACGAAGTCCGGGTAGTCGAGCGGAGCGATCCGGTGGATGCGCGGCGCATCCCCGAGCTCGGCCTGCGCGGCGGCGACGACGGCCGGGTTGGGATGCACCGGGAACACGACCGTCACGTCCGCGTGCCGCTCGACGAACCGGCGCAGTGCGCGCAGGTGTCCGTGCATCACCGCACCGAAGTTCTCGCGCCGGTGCGTGGTCAGCACGATCAGCCGCCGGCCGGCGATCCCCGCGAGCAGAGCCGACAGTGCCGGCGCCGGGGGCGCGTCGGCCAGGATCGCGTGCAGCGCGTCGACCACCGGATTGCCGGTCAGCACGATGCCGTCCGGCGCGACGCCTTCGTGCACCAGCGCATCGACGTTGCGCCGGGTCGCGGCGAAATGCAGGTCGGCGACCTGGGCGATCAGCCGGCGGTTGATCTCCTCCGGAAACGGGCTGGTGCGGTCGCCGGTGCGCAGGCCGGCCTCGACGTGCCCGACCGGGATGCGCGCGTGGCAGCCCGCGAGGGCGCCCGCCAGGGCCGTCGTGGTGTCGCCCTGCACCAGGATCATGTCGGGGCGCTCCGCGGCGAGCACGCCCGACAGGCCGGTCATCACCCGCGTCAGCGTGTCCGTCAGCGACTGCCCGGCGGTCATCACCGCAAGGTCGTGGTCGATGCGCACGTTCAGCCGCCGCGCGAGCGGGTGGAGCAGGTCGGTGTGCTGCGACGACGACACCTGAAGGCTGCGCAGGCCGCCGGGGTGCCGCGCGATCGCGTGCATGACCGGCGCCAGCTTGATCACTTCCGGGCGCGTGCCAAAGAGGGTCAGGACTGTCCGCATGGTGGGGGCCTCGTGCTGCTCCATGCCGTGGCAGGGATGCAGCACGACGTGGCGGATCGTAGCCAACTGCGTGGCGCGGAACGCGGAACTTGTTCCGGTCATCGCTGTGAAACGGCCGCCTGGAAGGGAGTTCCGCATTGCGTGAAAAGGTTCCGTGAGCCCGTGCCGGTGCGCCGTTAGCATCCGACCCGTAGCCAACCTTCGTGCGCAGCCGAACCCGATGAATCCCGCGTCCCGCCCGCTCGTCTCTCTCGTGCTCCCCGCCTTCAACGAGGCGGGCGTGCTGGAGTCGAACGTCGCCGACATCATGGCCTACCTGTCGGGCCTGGAGGACCGCTATCGCTTCGAGGTGCTGCTGATCAACGACGGCAGCCGCGACGACTCCGGCCGCATCGGCGAGCTCCTGCGGGCGCGGTACGCGAATCTGCGCCTGATCCACCACCCGAAGAACTTCGGTCTCGGCCAGGCCTTCAAGACGGCGTTCGCCGCGTCGCGCGGCGATTACGTGATCACCTACGACGTCGACCTCAGCTACGCGCCGGAGCACATCGGCGCCCTGCTCGAGGCGATCGTGCGCGAGCGCGCGAAGCTCGTGCTGGCGTCGGCCTACATGCCGGGCGGGCGCGTGACCAACGTGCCGTGGAAGCGGCGGGTGCTGAGCCAGTGGGGCAACCGGTTCCTGCGCTTCTTCGCGCGCGGCCACCTGTCGACGCTGACGTGCATGGTGCGGGCGTACGACGGGCCCTTCGTGCGGCGTCTGTTCCTGCGCTCGACCGGCATGGACATCATGCCCGAGCTGGTGCAGAAGACGATGATCCTGAACGGGCGCATCGTCGAGATCCCCGCGCACCTGGACTGGAGCCTGCAGCTGGCCGCCGGGCCGGCGCGCTCGTCGAGCATGCGGGTGCTGCGGCACATCGCCTCGACCCTGGTGTCCGGCTTCATCTTCCGGCCGTTCGTGATGCTGCTGCTGCCGGGCCTGCTGCTGATGGCGTTCTCGCTGTACGTGAACTTCTGGGTCGCCGTCGAGTTCGTGAACGCGCTGCAGGCCGGCCCGATGGCGCTGCACGAGGCGGCCATGGTCATCTACCGCGACCATCCGCAGACCCTGTTCATCGGCGTGCTGTCGCTGGTGCTCGCGATCCAGCTGGTCAGCCTGGGGGCGGTGTCGCTGCAGAACATGCGCTACTTCAACGACGCGTACTACATGGGCGTGGAGCTGCGCCGCGCGCTCGAGCGGCCGCAGTGCGGCGCACCCGCCGACCCGGAATGAGCGCCATGCCGCCATCGTCTCCGGATACCCGCACGGATCTCGGCCGCATCGGCATCGTCGGCGGCGGCCTGCTGGGCATGGTGCTGGCGCTGCGGCTGCGCGCGCGCGGCGCGCGGGTCACGCTGCTCGACGCCGCGCCGGCGCCGGGCGGTCTGGCCGACGCCATGCGCATCGGCGACACCACGTGGGACCGCTTCTATCACGTGCTGCTGATGTCGGACCTCAACACGCGCGCCCTGGTCGACGAGCTCGGGCTGAGCGATCGTCTGCGCTGGGGCCGCACGCGCACCGGGTTCTTCACCGACGGGCGGCTGCACTCGATGTCCAACAGCGTCGAGTTCCTGCGCTTCCCGCCCTTGTC
>JAKOZZ010000157.1 GCA_029779755.1 Pseudomonadota bacterium | reverse complement strand
CCGAGGATGCGATACGGCGGGATGTCCGCACCGAGCTTCTCCTTCATCGCGCGCTGGACGTCGATGTCGCTCAGCACACCGAAGCCTTCGGCCTTGAGCGCCGCCGTCGTCTTCGACAGGGCCTCGTCGAACGACAGGCCGGTGAGTGTGGTGGTGAATCCGTACATGATGGACCTTTCGGAAGCGTTCGGAATCTGGAGGTTCCGATACTATGGCATGTATTTACCGAATCAGGTAGTCTGGTAAGTATCTGATTACTTTCCGTCGTCGCCCCATGTCGAACCGAATGAGCACAGATGAACGCCGGGCCGAGATCGTCGCCGCGGCGCTTCGACTCGCAAGCGGCGCCAGCCCCGGTTCGATCACCACCGCAGACGTCGCCGCCGAAGTGGGCATCACCCAGGGTGCAATCTTCAAGCACTTCCCGACCAAGGAAGCCATCTGGCTCGCCGCCATGGGCTGGGTCGGTGAAGCCCTGCAGGTCGCGCTGCGCGCGGCCGCCGATCGGGCGGTCACGCCGCTCGACGCTCTGGAAGCGATGTTCCATGCGCATGTCGCCTTCGTGATCGCGCACCCCGGGGTGCCTCGCTTCATCTTTCACGAATTGCAGAAGGCCGACGACTCGGCAGCCAAGGGCGCGGTGCGGAGCGTGCTTCAGGGCTATCGCAGGCTGCTGCTCCAGGTGCTGGAGCGTGCGGTCGCGGACGGCCAGATCCCGGAGCCGCTCGATCGCGAGGCGGCCGCGACCGGCTTCATCGGACTGATCCAGGGGCTGGTGATGCAATCGATGCTCAATGGCCGCCCCGGCGCGATGCGCGCACAGGCCCGGCGTGTATTCGCGCTGTACGCGAGCGGCCTGGGTGTTTCGCGATGAATTACGCGGTGATCACGAAGCGTCGCATCGGTCTGACGGTCTTCGGACTTGCGCTGCTCTCGGGTCTGGCCTTCGTGGTGCAGCGTGCGGGCCCCTTGGCCCCGGTGCGCGTCACGTCGGTCCGGGCGACCGAAGATCGGCTCACGCCCGCGCTGTTCGGGCTCGGCACCGTCGAGGCGCGTCGAAGCTACCTGATCGGCCCGACGACGGCCGGACGCGTCCGGTCCGTCGGCGTCGAGGTCGGTGATCGCGTGCAGGCGGGCCAGGTGCTGGCCGAGATGGACCCGGTCGATCTCGATGCACGTTTGCACGCGCTGGACGCCGCCATCGAGCGCGCGGGCAGCGCGATCACGGCGGCCGAGGCCCAATTGCGCGACGCCGAGGCACGCCGGACGCTGGCGCAAGGCAATGCGCGACGCTACGAGGCTCTGGCTGCGCGCGATTTCGTCAGTGCCAGTGCCGTCGAAGCCCGCGTCCAGGAACAGCGCTCGGCGGAGTCCGGGGTTGCCGCCGCAGCCGCCAACCTGTCCGGGGCGCGTCAGGAACGGACCAGAGCCATCGCCGAGCGGGCTGCTGCGCAACGGCTGCGCGCGAGCGCGCGTCTGGTGGCACCGGCCGCGGCCCTCGTCACCAGCCGCGACGCGGAACCGGGTTCGACCGTCGTCGCCGGACAGGCCGTGGTGCGCGCGATCGATCCCGCCGCGTTGTGGATCAGGGTCCGGATCGACCAGGGCCGTTCGACGGGACTCGTGAAGGGACTTTCCGCACGGATCGTGCTGCGCTCCCGACCCGGCACCGTGCTCGATGGCATGGTCGAGCGCGTCGAGTCCGTCAGCGACAGCGTGACCGAGGAGCGACTGGCGATCGTGTCCTTCGACCGGCCGCCGGACGCGCTCTCCGTGGGAGAGTCGGCCGAAGTGACCTTGTCGCTGCCGACCACGCCGCCGGCGGTCGTGCTGCCGACGGCCGCCATTCGCCGGCTGCACGGTGAGACCGGGGTCTGGACCATCGACGGAACATCGATCCGGTTCGCGCCGGTGCGGCTCGGTCAGACCGGGCTCGACGGACGGGTGCAGGTGCTGCAGGGATTGGACGCCGGCACGCAGGTGGTCGCCCACAGCGCGCAGGCGCTGCACGGCGTCCGCAGGATCGAAGTCGTCGACGCGCTTGAGGATCCCCAGCCATGATCAACCTGGCGGGCCGCGACCTCCTCCATGCGTGGGACAAGTTCGTTCTCACGGGCATCGGATTGGGGCTGCTCGTGGGCGTGACGCTGACGATGGCAGGGGTGTACCGCGGAATGGTCGACGACGCACGCGCCCTGCTCGGCAACAGCGGCGCCGATCTCTGGGTGGTGCAGCAGGACACGCAAGGCCCGTACGCCGAGCCGTCGAGCCTGCGCGACGACGTGGTGCGCTCCGTACGAGGCCTGCCCGGCGTGCGCAGTGCGGCCAACGTCACCTACCTGTCGATGCAGGTGCGGCGCACGGCGGTGACGGGCGATTCCGGTGACGTTCCGGCGCGCGATCTGCTCGGCGCAGCGGACGAGGTGCGCGCCATGGTCGTGGGCTTCGAGACCGACCAGCCCGGTCAACCCGATCACCTGATCGCCGGTCGGCACATCACACGCGGCCACTACGAGGCGCTGGCCGACGTGCGAACCGGGTTCGTGCTCGGCGAGCGCATCCGCATCCGGCGCCATGTCTACACCGTGGTCGGCCTGACCCGCCGCATGGTTTCATCCGGCGGCGATCCGATGGTCTTCATTCCGCTGAAGGATGCGCAGGAAGCCCAATTCCTCAAGGACAACGACGCGCTCGTCAACGAGCGCGCACGAGCGGCCGCCAACCCGACGCTGAACCGCCCGGGCATCCCCGGGTTGCTGGATGCCGTCCTCGCGTCACAGACGGTCAACCACAGCGTGAACGCGATCCTGGTGCAGGTGCAGTCCGGGGTCGACGCGCAGGCGGTGGCCGAGCCGATCCGCCGCTGGAAGCACCTGTCGGCCTACACGCGCCCGCAGATGGAGGAGATCCTGATCTCCAAGCTCATCGCCACCTCGGCACGGCAGATCGCCATGTTCCTGGTGATCCTCGCCGTGGTCAGCGCGGCCATCGTCGCATTCATCATCTACACGATGACGCTGGGCAAGATCCGCGAGATCGCCGTGCTCAAGCTGATCGGCACGCGCGACCGGACGATCGCCTGGATGATCCTGCAACAGGCGCTGGGGTTGGGGCTCATCGGATTCTTCGTCGGCAAGGTGTCGGCCACGTTCTGGGCGCCTCTATTCCCGAAGTACGTTCTGCTCGAGCCCGGTGATGCGCTGCGCGGTCTGGCCGTGGTGCTTCTGATCTGTGCGCTGGCCAGCATCCTGGCGATCCGAGTGGCGCTTCGGGTCGATCCGGCAGAGGCCATCGGCGGCTGACGTGAACGTTTCCGGCATCCGGATCGAGGGCCTGCGCAAACGCTACGGCGAAGGCCCCAACGCCGTCGAGGCGCTGAAGGACGTGAACCTGTCCGTGGCGCCCGGCGAGGTCGTCGGTCTGATCGGCCCCTCGGGCTCTGGCAAGAGCACCCTCCTCAAATGCCTCGGCGCGGTGATCGAGCCCACGGCGGGCCGCATGACACTGGGCGACGAGGTCATCTACGACGACGGCTGGAGGCGCACCGACCTGCGTGCGCTGCGACGCGACCGGATCGGCTTCGTCTTCCAGGCCCCGCACCTGATTCCATTCCTCGACGTGACCGACAACGTGGCACTGCTGCCGATGCTGGCGGGTCGATCGAACGCGGCGGCCCGCGCCCGCGCGCACGAGCTCCTCGAGGCACTGGACGTCGCGCACCGCGCGAATGCGCAGCCGTCGGAGCTCTCTGGCGGGGAGCAGCAGCGGGTGTCGATCGCCCGAGCCCTCGCCAACCGTCCGCCGGTGATCCTGGCCGACGAACCGACCGCTCCGCTGGACAGCGCGCGCGCGCTGGCCGTCGTGCGCCTGCTCAACACGATGGCGGTCCAGTATCAGACGGCGGTGATCGTGGTCACCCACGACGAGAAGATCATCCCGACGTTCAGTCGGCTCTACCACATCCGGGAGGGACGCACGGTGGAGGAACGCGGCGAAGGCCGGCCGGTCTGACCGCGCGGCCGGCCGGGGTCGGCGCTTGCTGAGATCCATTGCGCAATCGCAATGCCTCCATATACCCCTCCCTGTATGCTGGCGATTCCCTCTCGTCGATGCAGGAGCCGATCATGACTGTTCTGCGCACGTTCGTTCTCACCACCGTGTTTGCCGTCGTGACAGGCGCCGCCTGCGCACAGCCGGGCGGCGGCAGGGGCATGGGCCCCGGTGCCGGGCCGATGGGGGCAGGCCCGTCGGCGGGCCCGGTACGGTCCGGGGGGCCGGAGACGGCGGGCGGAACCGGTGCGCAGCGATGGGGTCCCGAATACACGCCGGGATGGGCTCTGATGACCGAGCAGGAGCGCAACGAGCATCGGGAACGGATGCGCGCCATGACCTCCTACGAGGAGTGCAAGACCTACCAGGAACAGCACCATGAACGCATGGCCGCGCGCTCCAAGGAGCGCGGTGGCAATCCGCCGACCCGGCCACCGCGGGACGCGTGCGCCGGTCTTCGGAAATGACCGCGGACAACAGAGGAGTGTCGACGATGCAACGTTGGGTGCGATCGATCTGTGCAGCCGTTCTGGTGAGCGTCCTGGTGGCGTGCGGAAGCGGTGACGACGCGCGACCGGTGATGACGGTCGATGCGGAAGGGGTCTCGACAATCGACGGCAGGGTGCTGACGGATCAGCTGGCAACCGTGCCGGCGTCCGCCCTGTCGCAGGCCGAAGCCGCCAGCCTGCTCTTCATGCGCGAGGAAGAGCAGCTCGCGCACGATGTCTACGCGGTCAGCGCCACACTCTGGCCGCCGCCGATCTTCGCGAACATCGCAGCCAGCGAAGCGACCCACTCGAGCGCCGTCAAGACCCTGCTCGACCGCTATGCGCTGACCGACCCGCTCGCGGGGCTGCCGAACGGCACGTTCAAGACCCCGGCGTTCCAGGCGCTGTACAACGCACTCGTCTCCGCGAGCCGGGTGAGCCTGATCGAGGCGCTGAAGGTCGGCGTGCAGATCGAGGAACTGGACATCCGGGACATCACCGCCCAGCAGACTGCAATCGACAACGCCGACATCCTCAACGTCTACGACAACCTCCTGCGGGGCTCGCGCAACCACCTGCGGGCCTTCATGAAGGTCCTCACCCAGCAGGGCGGGACGTACGTGCCGCAGTACATCAGTCAGGCAGAATTCGACGCGATCGTGAACGCGCCGATGGAGACTGGCCGCTGAAGCGGCAACCCGCGAAGCCCCGTCGTCAGGCCCCCTCGACGAGCTCCGTGATCGATCGATCGCGCGGCTGCGCGACCGTTCGGTCGGCGTGTCGCACGCCGCTCGAGGGGTGAGGCTACCGCGGATACCCGAGTGCGGGCTGGCCGAACCCTTCGGCCGCACGCCATCCAGGGGGCTTGAGAAAGAGATTCGTGATCATGCCGCCGGGATCGTAGGCAGGCCAGGCACGGCCGGGATGCCGACGCTCCCATTCGGCGCGGATCTGCGCGCCGGTGAGGTAGTGCGGCACCTTGTGCGCATACGCACGCAGCGACTGCCCGCGCCAGCCGCGGTCGCGGATGTCGGGCCACAGCGCATCGGCGTGGGCGATGTTCCAGGCCGGGTCGAGCCGCCATGCGGTCTGACCGATCACGTCGCCGAAGATGAACAGCCGGCCGCGCTCGATCTGCCAGGCGGTCGGATCGCTGCCCAGCTTGACCGCGAACGCGGCGCCGCTGGCACAGAAGCCCCCGTACTGCGGCTCGAAGGTCTCGGGTGCGCGGCGGAAACGGTCGGCGTGCTCGGCGTTCGCGAAGTAGTAGGTGCGGCCCGGCAGCGACACCTTGTGCCGCGCACTGCCCCGCACCGGCCTGCCCTCGGTGAAGTACGCCACCGGATCGTGGCCGAGCAGCATCACGGGCTCGCCCTCGGCGTCGTCGACCGTGGCATAGGGCGTGCCGCATCCGGCGAGGACCAGCATGCCGGCGCAGTACAGCGCGGCCCATAGCGTTCGGAACCCTCTTCGCAGCATCGTCGATCCTTCGGTCGGCACGGGCGGGATCGACCCGTGCTCCATTGGAGCATGCCCGCCATCGCAATGGTGGTCGCAGCGTCGTTCGGCGCGCGTCGGGGCGATCTCCACGACAATGCCCGCATGTGCCGCCCGCCCCCGTCCGCTCGCCCGTCCGCCTGCCCGTCCCGATCCGCCCGCCCGACACGCCACGGCCGTCAGCCCGTCCTCGCCTGCCTGCCGAAGCTGCCAGTTGCGCGGCGCTTGATGCGCCTGCCGGGCATGCTGGGCATGCTGGGCATGCTGGGCTTGATGATCCTGCTGGCCGCGACAGCCCTGCCCGCACGTGCCACCGAGGTCGTCAAGGTGGGCTCCAAGCGGTTCACCGAGAGCTACGTGCTGGCCGAGATCGCCCGGCAGACGCTGCAGCGCGCGGGCGTCGAGGCCGAGCACCGCCAGGGCCTGGGCAACACCGCCATCCTCGAGCAGGCGCTGCGCACCGGCCAGATCGACCTCTACCCGGAGTACACGGGCACCATCGTGCGCGAACTGCTCGGGCGCACGATGCCGGCGGGCGCGCCCGCGCCGACGCTGGCCGAGCTCAACGCGTGGCTGGCCCCGCGCGGGCTGATGGCCACCGTGCCGCTGGGCTTCGACAACACCTACGCGATCGCCATGCGGGAGGCCGACGCGGCGCGGCTGGGCATCGACACGCTCTCGGGGCTGGCGCGACTGCCCGAGGCACAGGCTGCGCGGCTGAGGACAGGCCTGTCACACGAGTTCCTGGTGCGGGCCGACGGATGGCCGGCACTGAAGCGCCACTATGCGCTGTCGATCCCGTCCGCACCCGGGCTCGACCACGGCCTGGCCTATCAGGCGCTCGTGCGCGGCCAGGTGGACCTGATCGACGTCTACAGCACCGACGCGCAGATCGGCCGGCTGGCGCTGCGCGTGCTGAAGGACGACCGCGGCTTCTTCCCGCACTACGACGCGGTGCTGCTGATGCGCACCACCCTGCCGCCCCAGGCGATGGCCGCCCTTGCGACGCTCGAGGGCCGCATCGACGCGCAGGCGATGATCGGCCTGAACGCGTCGGTCGAGCTCGACGGCCGCCCGTTCGCCGACGTCGCACGGGCGTTCCTGGACGGCCCCATTGCGGCACGGACGGGGACGCCCGCGGCACCGTCCGCCCCGACCGGGCCACGGGCGGTCTGGGGCCACCTCGTCGCACCCGACCTGGGGCGGCTGCTGATCCAGCACGTGGGCCTTGTGCTGGGCTCGGTGCTGCTGGCCATACTCGTGGGCGTGCCGCTGGGCATCGCAGCCCACCGGCACGCACGCGCCGGGGTCGTCGTGCTCGCCGTCGCCGGCCTGCTGCAGACGGTGCCCTCCCTGGCGCTGCTGGCCTTCCTGATCGCGCTGTTGGGCACCATCGGGTTCGCACCCGCGCTGGCCGCCCTGTTCCTGTACGCGCTGCTGCCGATCGTGCGCAATACACAGGCCGGACTCGCGAGCGTGCCGACAGGCCTGCCTGAAGCGGCCCGCGCGCTCGGCCTGCGCGACGGGCAGACGATGCGGCTGGTGCTGCTGCCGCTGGCACTGCCCACGGTGCTGGCGGGTGTGTCCACGGCCGCCGTCATCAACGTGGGCACGGCCACGGTCGCCGCGTTCGTGGGCGCGGGCGGGCTGGGCGAGCGCATCGTGGCGGGACTCGCCGTGAACGACACCGCACGCATGCTGGCCGGGGCGATCCCGGCGGCGCTGCTGGCGCTGGCGATGCAGGCCGTGTTCGCGGTGGTGCGGCGTACCCTCGTGCCTGCGCCGCTGCGCGCATCCCTGCCACATTCGACCGCCATGCCCCGCGCAACCGGCACGTGAGCGCGCGCCGGCCGCATCCTCGCAACCAGCCGTCGCATCCCAAGGACGCCCCCATGCCCCAGACACGACCCGAGGCCACCGACCCCGACGCCCGCCCGCCCGGCCGCGGCGCGGTGCTCGAAGTGCTGCTCGCCTTCCTCAAGCTGGGGCTCACCTCGTTCGGTGGTCCGGTCGCGCATCTGGGCTACTTCCGCACCGAGTTCGTCGAGCGCCGAGGCTGGCTCGACGACCGCAGCTACAGCGACCTGGTGGCGCTGTGCCAGTTCCTGCCGGGCCCGGCCAGCAGCCAGGTGGGGATGGCGCTGGGCCTGCGCCGTGCCGGCTGGGCGGGCGCACTGGCGGCCTGGCTGGGCTTCACCCTGCCGTCGGCCGTCGCACTGATCCTGTTCGCCTACGGCGTCGCCGAATGGTCCGGACTGACCGGCTCGGGCGCAGTGCACGGCCTCAAGGTCGTGGCCGTGGCGGTGGTCGCGCAGGCCGTCTGGGGCATGGCCCGATCGCTGTGTCCGGACCGCCTGCGCGCCGGCATCGCTTTCGGTGCGGCGCTCATGGTGCTGGCCCTGCCCACGGCGGCCGGGCAGATCGCCGCGATCGTGCTGGGCGGGCTGATCGGTCGCCGGGCGCTGACGCTCGAGCACCTGCCGCCCGCCACGCACCACGACTATGGCGTCGGACGGCGTACCGGGGCGATGCTGCTGGGGCTGCTGCTGACGGGGCTGATCCTGCTGCCGATGCTCGCGGCCGCGCAGGCGTCGCCCTGGCTGGCGGCAGGCGCGGTGTTCTACAAGGCGGGCGCCCTGGTGTTCGGCGGCGGCCACGTCGTGCTGCCCCTGCTGCAGTCGGGCGTGGTGCCGCCCGGATGGGTGAGCAACGACGCCTTCCTGGCCGGCTATGGCGCCGCCCAGGCGGTGCCGGGGCCGCTGTTCACGTTCGCCGCGTACCTGGGCGCCGTCATGCCGGCGCCCCTGGGCGGATGGGCAGGCGGGCTGGGGCTGCTGGTGGTCCTCTTCCTGCCGGCCTTCCTGCTGGTGGCCGGCGCCCTGCCCTTCTGGGAGGCGATGCGTCAGCGCGCGGGCGTGCAGCGTGCGATGGGCGGCGTCAATGCGGCGGTCGTCGGCGTGCTGGGCGCCGCGCTGTACGACCCGGTATGGACGAGCGCGATCCAGTCACGTGCCGACTTCGGCCTGGCGCTGGCGGCCTTCGGCCTGCTCGTCCACGCACGGATGTCGCCGGTGCTGGTGGTGACGCTGGCGGCGGTGGCGGGGTGGGCGCTGGCGTTCTGGGGCGTGACGGGCTGAGTGGCCCCCGTGTGCGGCGGCAGGCGCTGGCACGACGCCGGTCGGGGCGCCGGCGGACGCCAGCCTCTGTCGAAGGTCGCTTAATCGCCACTTGACTGTCGTTTTGCAGTGCGATTTAATGGCACATGATCGAGCCGTGCCACCCCGAAGCGCGCACCGCCCCCCTCGACGGCGAAGAGAAGCTGTCTCTCGATCAGCTGGCAACCCTGACGGGCCTGACGGCCCGGACGGTGCGCTACTACATCCAGCAAGGCCTCGTCAGCCGTCCGGAAGGCGCCAAGCGCGGCGCGTACTACGCGCCGCGGCACGTCGAGCAGCTGCTGCGCATCCGCCGCTGGACGGACGCCGGGATGAGTCTGGACCGCGTACGCGCATTGATCGGGGGCGCGCCGGAAGACCCGCCGCGTCGCACGGTGCCGCCGGGGTCGGTCGAGGTCTGGAGCCGGATGACCGTCGCCGACGGGCTGGAAGTGCACGTCGAACCCGGTCGCGCCGGCCTCACGCCCGAACAGGTGCGCGCCTTCCTGCGTGGCGTGACCGCGCTCTACCGGAACACACGGTCCGCGCCGATCGATGAACCGCCGCACGACGACGTGTGACGCCCTCCCCCTGCCAGGAGCCGCCGACGATGAACGATGAGACCCAGCCTTTCGGTCTGGCGTGCCGCACGCCCGGGGAGGCGGCGCCGGTCCTGACGGGCGTGCGCGCCAGCGGCCGCCTGGACGGCGTGCTGTTCGATCTCACGCTGCGCCAGACGTACCGCAACACCAGCGACCGCGTGCTGGAGGTGGTCTACACCTTCCCGCTCCCCCTGCACGCCGTGCTGCTGGGGTTTGCGTCCGAACTCAATGGCGTACGCAAGGTCGGACACGCGGTCGCACGGCGCGCGGCCGAGCGTCGGTACGAAGAGGCCCTGGCCGAGGGCGATGCCCCCGTGCTGATCGAATCTCTCGGCGGCGGTCTGCACACGGCCAACATCGGAAACCTCCAGCCGGGCGACACACTGGTGATCGAATTCCGGTTCGCGCAGCGGCAGGTGTTCGAGCAGGGGCGTCTGCGGCTGGCGATTCCGACGACGATCGCGCCGCGGTTCGGCAGTGCATGCGCCGCAGGCCTGCAGCCGCAACAGGTTCCGCCCGCGTCACTGCGCGCGGAGTACCCCCTGGCGCTGTCGGTGGTCATCGCGGGCACGCTGGCCGACGGCACCGTCGAATGCCCCACACACGCCGCCACCCGTACAAAGGTCGAGGGCGGGCTGCAGCTCGACCTCACCTCCGATGCCTGCCTGGACCGGGACGTGGTCATCGTCGTGACCCCCGTGACGCCGCAGCCATCGGTCGTGATCCCGGCACGCGACACGGTCGCACCGGCAGCGCCGGTCGTGCTGATGGCGGCGCTGCAGCCGCGTCATGCTGCGATGCGCGCGCACATCGCCCTCAAGCTGCTGGTGGACTGCTCCGGCTCGATGGGCGGCGAGAGCATCGCTTCGGCCCGCCGCGCACTGCTCGGTGTGCTCGCCGGACTGACCGAGCGCGACGAGGTGAGCATCAGCCGCTTCGGTTCCTCCGTCGCCCATCTGATCAAACCGTCGGCCTGCACGCCGAACACGTTGCGACGCGTCGCATCGGCCATGGAGGCGCTCGAGGCCGACCTCGGTGGCACGGAGATGCGCGCCGCACTGACGGCCGTGTTCGACCTGCGGGTGTCCCGGCGGAGCGCCGGTGCGGACGTGCTGCTGGTGACCGATGGCGAGATCTGGCAGGCGCAGCCGGTGATCGACGCCGCGCGTGCCAGCGGGCACCGCGTGTTCGCAATCGGCGTGGGGTCCTCGCCAGCGGAAGACGTGCTCAGAAGTCTGGTCGAGGCCACCGGCGGCGCATGCGAGTTCGCGACGCCGGGCGAGGCGCTCGAAGCCGCTGCACGCCGGATGCTGGAGCGCATCCGGCAGCAGCCCTGGCGCGACGCCCGCATCGATTGGGGCTGCGATCCGGTCTGGCAGACCCCGGTGCCGACCAGCGTGTTCGGTGGCGACACGGTGCTTGCGTTCGCGGGTGTGTCATCACCGGCAGCGTCCGCAACCCCGGCGACCGTTCGCCTGCTGGCCGTGGACGCCACGTGCGCAGACGTCGAGCTTGCCCGTGGCGAAGCCGGTGCACCCGCCCCCGGCGACACCGTGCCGCGCGTCGCCGCCGCCCGGCGCATGGCAACGGTCGACGACACCGCGGCGCTCGATCTCGCACTCGCGTATCAGCTGACGAGTCGGCACACGCACTACCTCCTGGTCCACCCGCGCACCGACGCCGACAGGGCCGCCGAGAGCGCTGCGCTGCACCTCGTGCCCTCGATGCTCGCCGCGGGCTGGGGCGCCACCGCAACCGTCAGGCACCAGGGCACGATCGAGTATTCCGCACTGGACGCCCCCACGATGTGGCGCAGTCCCCGGAGCGCGGCGCCGTCCGTGGTCGACGCGACCCCGTCGTACGGCGGCACGGCGGACGCCGACGTCCCGGCCTTCCTGCGAAAGCGGCCCGTCGGGAAG
Source organism: Pseudomonadota bacterium (assembly GCA_029779755.1). GTDB lineage: Bacteria > Pseudomonadota > Gammaproteobacteria > Burkholderiales > Burkholderiaceae_E > Quisquiliibacterium. The sequence goes on along the minus strand of JAKOZZ010000157.1, from coordinate 730 downwards.
CCGGCGGTATCCCTCGAGGCCGTGATGGCGGCCGTCGTCGAGCAGCTGTCGCTCAGCGGCCATGTCCAGGGGTTGCATGCGCGCTGCGCTGCGCTGGAACTGCCTGCCGGCGCACGCCGTGCGCTCGACCAGGCCATCGCGCTCGGCCTCGGCACCGACGAGGCCTGGCTGATCCTGGCCCATTGGGTGAACACGCGGTCCGTTACCCCTACGGACGCCGCCATCACGACGTCGTTAAAGCCCTACCTCGACGCCATCGATGCGACGCTGCTCACCCGTTGCATGACGCTGTTCGACCGGATCCTCCGCGCCGAGGCGGACGATCGCTCTGCGCGTCTGCGCGTGCGGCGACTGTGGCGGGCGATGACCGGTTCGTTCAGCTAGCGCTGGCCATCCATTTCGTGACCAGCCGTTGATGCGCGGCCGGCATTCCGACACGCACCGGCAACAAAAAACCCCTGGGCTCTGCGACGAACCCAGGGGCTGGCCCCACGCGTCATGCGACGCGGCGGGACGGCGTCACATGTGCTCGATCATCACATGCAAATCGCGCCGCAACCCGCGTCGTTGCTCGCTCCGCCCCTTCTGACTTTTCCTATCTCCCGTCACGTTCCCCTCCATTCTCGTGGGACGTCGTGATCATAGGTAAGTACAGATGAGCTCCTGTCACTTGGCCGAACCCGTTGGCGGGCACAGCAAAACTCTAGCATTTCCCGCCACCAGATCAAGC
>JAKOZZ010000106.1 GCA_029779755.1 Pseudomonadota bacterium | reverse complement strand
GCACGCACGCGGGTGCCGACGGGCGCCGCAAAATCGACCCCCTTGTGCGCCCGCCATTCGCGCAGGATCGGGTGCATGCGCGCTTCGGTGAAGCCGGAGGTCATGCGGCTGACTTCGAGCGGGTTGCGCAGGAAGGATTTCCTCAGGCTCTTGCCGTCGAAGGAGTAATAGTCGCCCTGGCCGCCGGCCTCGAACCAGTAGGCGTCGTAGCGCTTGCCGCCGGTGATCAGTTCGATGGCGAGGATGCGGCTGACGACACCGGCGTCGAAGGCCGTGGCATCGCGCGCGCTCTCGTAGACCACGCGCAGACGGTCGCCTTTACGGAAGTCGCGCTGGAAGTCGATCTCGCTGCCGAAGATCTCGGCCACCTGCAGCGCGACGGCCTCGGGGATGCCGGCGGCGTCGGTCGCTGCGAACAGCGAAGAGCGGATCTCGACGCTGCGCGTCTCGGTCCAGCGGTCGAGGGGCACCTCGGCGACTGCCGCGGTGAAGTGGTCGTCCGCACGCTGGATCACGAGCTGGCGCGGTGCCGGCGTGCCCGCCTTGGCATCCTCGTCGCCGGCGGGCAGGCGATACGCGAGCCGATGCACACGACCGAGGGAGTCGAGCTCCGCGTGGAGGACGCGGCCGGCGCGCAACTGCAGGATTCCGCGTGCGGTCGGGTCCTGTGCCGCGAAGCGCAGGAACTCGGGGTCGGCGGCGCCGATCCGGGACAGCAGGCTCGCCAGCGTGTCGCCGCGACGGATCGCTTCGGTCTGGACGAACCGGTCGACGGCGTCCGCGGGCTGGAGGTCGAGGGCCAGGGGCTCGACCACCGTCTGCCGGACGGGGAGTTCCGCATCGGCGAGCGGTGCGACACCGAAGGCGGTGACGGCGCCGAGCGTGCCGACGATTGCGGTGGCGATCGCCACGTGGGTGAATCGGATTCTTGCCTGCATCGTTCTTCTGTGCTTCATCCCTGGTGAGGCATCGCTCGGCTAGAATCCGCGGTCTGCCGGCGTTCTGATGACCTGTTCCCGAAGCCGTTCGACGGGCGGGCCAGCGCCGCGGCAGTCCGGGACTTCACGTCGCGGGCCACGGCTTCGTGGCAAAAGCAACACCGTCGGCAACGAGCGTGCCGTCTGCCCTGGATTCTAATCGATTAGTCCGTTATCCGAGCCCCAAGCGATGAACGTCGAACAATGGCCGACCAGCGATGCGACCCGTCATGCCCTCGAGGTGTCCCTCAGGGGGTGTGACGAGCTGCTGATCGAGGCCGAATGGAAAGCGAAGCTGGCGCGCAGCGAGGCCACCGGCACGCCGCTGCGCATCAAGCTCGGCCTCGATCCCACCGCGCCGGACCTGCACATCGGTCACACCGTCGTGCTCAACAAGATGCGCCAGCTCCAGGACCTGGGGCACACGGTGATCTTCCTGATCGGCGACTTCACCGCGATGATCGGAGACCCGTCGGGGCGCAACACGACGCGTCCGCCGCTCACGCGCGAACAGATCGAGGAGAACGCGCGCACCTACTTCAACCAGGCCAGTCTGGTGCTTGACCGGGCGCGCACCGAGATCCGCTACAACTCGGAGTGGTGCGATCCGCTGGGCGCGCGCGGCATGATCCAGCTGGCGGCGAAGTACACGCTGGCCCGCATGATGGAGCGCGACGACTTCACCAAGCGGTTCAAGGGCGGGCTGCCGATCTCGGTGCACGAACTGCTGTACCCGCTGATGCAGGGCTACGATTCGGTGGCGCTGAAGTCGGACATCGAGCTCGGCGGCACCGACCAGAAGTTCAACCTGCTGGTCGGGCGCGAGCTGCAGCGCGAGTTCGGCCAGGAACCGCAGTGCATCCTCACCATGCCGCTGCTCGAAGGGCTGGACGGCGTCGAGAAGATGTCCAAGTCCAAGGGCAACTACGTCGGGATCACCGAGGCACCGGGCGAGATGTTCGGAAAGCTGATGTCGATCTCCGACGACCTGATGTGGCGTTACTACACGCTGCTGTCGTTCCGGCCGATGGACGAGATCGGGCGTCTGAAGGCCGAATGTGCCAGCGGGCGCAACCCGCGCGACGCGAAGGTGCTGCTCGCGCAGGAGATCGTCGCCCGCTTCCACGACCAGGCGGCGGCCGAGCGGGCGCTGGCCGAGTTCGAGGCGCGGTTCCGTCAGGGCGCGATTCCGGACGACATCCCCGAGGTGCGTCTGGCCGGCGCGCCGATGGCGATCGCCCAGGTGCTCAAGCAGGCGAACCTGGCGCCGTCGACGTCCGAGGCGATGCGCAACGTGGAGCAGGGCGGTGTGCGCGTCGACGGTGACCGCGTCGAAGACAAGGGATTGAAGCTGCCGGCAGGTACCTACGTGGTGCAGGTGGGCAAGCGCAAGTTCGCGCGCGTGACGCTGGCGTGATCGCGCTGCTGCAGCGCGCCGCGCGGGGCGCCGTCGAGGTCGACGGTCGCGTGGTCGGGCGCATCGGACGCGGACTCGTCGTGCTGTGGTGCGCCGAGCGCGGCGATACCGAGCGCGAGGCGCAGGCGCTGCTGCGGCGGGTGCTGCAGTTCCGCGTGTTTCCCGACGATTCCGGCCGGATGAACCGCGCGCTGCGCGACCTGGCGTCGGACGCCGGCGCGGCGGTGTCTGCCGACACGGCGGGGCTGCTGCTGGTGCCCCAGTTCACGCTGGCGGCCGACACGCACAGCGGGACGCGCGCGAGCTTCACGCCCGCTGCCGCGCCGCAGGAAGGGCGGCGCCTGTTCGACGCATTCGTGGCGCTGGCCCGGCGCGAGCATCCGGCGGTCGAAACCGGTATCTTTGGCGCAGACATGAAGGTCAGTCTGACCAACGACGGTCCGGTCACGTTCTGGCTGGACTGCAAGCCCTCCAACGCCTAGGAGACCCGATGAAGCTCTGGAGCGATTCCTTCCAGGACGGCGGCGCGATTCCCCCGCGAAACGCGTTCGGCCGGATCGACCCGGCCGCCCACGTGGCCCTGTCGGACAATCTGAATCCTCATCTGGCCTGGCGCGACGCGCCGGTCGGCACGCGGTCGTTCGCGCTCGTCTGCACCGATCCCGACGTGCCGTCGGCGGGCGACGACGTCAACCAGGAGGGGCGCACGGTGCCGGCGTCGCTGCCGCGCGTCGAGTTCTTCCACTGGATCCTGGTCGACATCCCGGCCCGCGTGACCGGCCTCGCCGAGGGTGAGTGCTCGAGCGGCGTGACGCCGCGCGGCAAGCCGGGCCCGTCGGCCGCCCGCGGCATGCGCCACGGCGTCAACGACTACACGGCCTGGTTCGCCGGCGATCCCGACATGGCCGGCGACTACTACGGCTACGACGGGCCCTGCCCGCCGTGGAACGACGCGATCGTCCACCGGTACGTGTTCACCCTCTACGCGCTCGACGTCGACGTGCTGCCCGTGATGGGGCGGTTCCACGGTGCGGACGCGCTGAAGGTCATCGAGCGCCACGCGCTCGGGCGCGCCTCGATCACCGGCACGTACACGCTGAACCCGGAGCTCGCCGCTTGAGCCGGGTCGAGCTCGTGCTGGTGCGGCACGGCGTGACGGCCTGGAACAAGGATCGCCGCTTCCAGGGGCACATCGACATCCCGCTCGACGCGGAAGGCGAGCGGCAGGCACGCCGCGCAGCGCGGCGCCTGGCGGCCGAGGCGGGCGGGCCGCTGCCGATCGGGGCGGTCTACGCCAGCGATCTTTCGCGGGCGCGCCAGACGGCGGCCCCGATCGCAGAGGCGCTGGGGCTGGCGCTCCAGGATGCGCCCGGACTGCGCGAGCGCCATTACGGTGCCTTCGAGGGCCGGACCGGCGAGGAGCTCCAGCGCGAGCACGCGGAGGCCTTCAACCGCTGGCGGGCGCGCGAGCCGGATTTCCCGCTGCCCGGCGGGGGCGAGTCGCTGCGCGCCTTCCATCGTCGGGTCGAGGACGCACTGCTGGCGCTCGCCCGGCGCCATCCGGGCCAGCGTGTCGTCGCCGTCACGCACGGCGGGGTGCTCGATTGCGCGTATCGCGTCGCGACCGGCCTGGACCTCGCCGCCGAACGACGCCACGACCTGCTCAACGCCAGCCTCAACCGCATCGGCTGGGATGGCGAGCGGTTCTCGCTGCTCGGCTGGGCCGACGTGGCGCACCTCGAGCACTCCGAAGACGACGTCGAGGCGCGCGCCTGGCGCTGACTCGCGCGGCCCTGTGCGCTTTGCCCCGTTCGCATGCAGCACAGGGATGCGCCGGCCGGGGAGGCGCGGTAAAATCCCGGCTTCCGCGTGACTGGCGAAACGGCCCGCGGGTGCCCTCGCACCCGATCCGGCCGGGGTGAATCGACACCGTGAAGCGCGGAAGCTGCCTGCCGATCGCCTGGGCGTAGTTCTCGCGGCACGTGCCGCGCCATCGAACCACGCAACCGAAGGAACACACATGTTCGACCGTAACGTCGGGATCGCCCAGACCGATCCGGAACTCTGGAACGCCATTCAGCTCGAGAACCGCCGTCAGGAGGAGCACATCGAGCTGATCGCCTCCGAGAACTACGCCAGCCCGGCCGTGATGGCCGCCCAGGGCGGGCAGATGACCAACAAGTACGCCGAGGGCTACCCCGGCAAGCGCTACTACGGCGGCTGCGAATACGTGGACATCGCCGAGCAGCTGGCCATCGACCGCGTGAAGACGCTGTTCGGCGCCGACGCCGCCAACGTGCAGCCGCACTCGGGGGCGCAGGCCAACGAGGCCGTCTTCCTGGCGTTCCTGAAGCCGGGCGACACCATCATGGGCATGAGCCTGGCCGAGGGCGGCCACCTCACGCACGGCATGGCGCTGAACATGTCGGGCAAGTGGTTCAACGTGGTGTCGTACGGCCTCGACGCCAACGAGGCGATCGACTACGACGCGATGGAGCGCCGCGCGCGCGAGACCAGGCCCAAGCTGATCATCGCGGGTGCCTCGGCCTACTCCCTGCGCATCGACTTCGAGCGATTCGCCCGCGTGGCGAAGGAGGTCGGTGCGATCTTCATGGTCGACATGGCGCACTACGCCGGGCTGATCGCCGCGGGCGTCTACCCGAATCCGGTGCCGCACGCCGACATCGTCACCTCCACGACGCACAAGAGCCTGCGGGGCCCGCGCGGCGGCATCATCCTGATGAAGTCCGAGCACGAGAAGGCGATCAACTCCGCCATCTTCCCGGGCCTGCAGGGCGGGCCGCTGATGCACGTGATCGCGGCCAAGGCCGTGGCGTTCAAGGAGGCGCTCGAACCCGGGTTCAAGGTCTACCAGCAGCAGGTGGTCGACAATGCCCGCACGCTGGCGCAGACCCTGATCCGGCGCGGCCTGCGCATCGTGTCGGGCGGCACCGAGAGCCACGTGATGCTGGTCGATCTGCGCGCCAAGAAGATCACCGGCAAGGAAGCCGAGGCGGTGCTGGGCAAGGCCCACATCACCTGCAACAAGAACGCCATTCCGAACGATCCCGAGAAGCCCTTCGTCACCAGCGGCATCCGCCTGGGGTCGCCGGCCATGACCACGCGCGGCTTCGGTGTCGCCGAGGCCGAGAAGGTCGGGAACCTCATCGCCGACGTGCTCGACGCACCGGGCGACGAGGCCAACCTGGCGCGCGTGCGCACGCAGGTGGGCGAGCTGACCGCGAAGTTCCCGGTCTACCGCTGACGGCCAGACCACCGGATGCGTTGCCCGTTCTGCGACAACGACGACACGCAGGTCATCGACTCGCGTGTCTCCGACGAGGGCGACAGCATCCGGCGGCGGCGGCGCTGTCCCAACTGTGACAAGCGCTTCACCACCTACGAACGCATCGAGCTGTCGATGCCGGCGGTGGTCAAGAAGAACGGTTCGCGGGCCGACTTCGATCGCCGCAAGTTGCGGGCGTCGCTGCAGCTCGCGCTGCGCAAGCGGCCGGTCAGTGCCGAGCAGGTCGACGCGGCCACCCATCGCATCGAGGAGAAGCTGATGAGCCTCGGCCTGCGCGAGGTGGCGAGCGAACGGGTGGGCGAGCTGGTGATGCGCGAGCTGCGCAAGCTCGACAAGGTGGCGTACGTGCGCTTCGCATCCGTGTACCGCAGCTTCGAGGACGTCGACGAGTTCGCCGACGCGATCGAGGAACTCAAGCCGCGGAAGCGGCGCGCTCCAGAGTAGCCGTCGCGTCGGGGGCGCCGTGGGCGCGGCCCTCGGTGGGGAGCAGGTCGCGCGGCTGCGTGGTCCTGCGGTCGACGATCCGGTTGCGCCCCATCGCCTTGGCCAGGTAGACGCGACGGTCGGCGACCACCAGCAGGTCTTCGAGCGACGCGCCTTCGCGCGTGGTCGACATCCCGATCGACACGGTCAGCCGGATCTCCTGTCCCGCCTCGAAGAGCGGGTGGTCGGCGACCGACTGGCGGATCGCATCGGCGCAGGCATGGATCTCGTCTTCCGAGCCGCGCCGCATCAGCGCGCAGAACTCCTCGCCGCCGTAGCGGCCGGCGAGATCTCCGTCGGCGAGACCGTCGCGCAGGAGGCTGCCGAAGTGCGCGAGCGCGCGGTCGCCGGCACCGTGGCCGAACCGGTCGTTGATCTGCTTGAATCCGTCGAGGTCCAGCATCAGGAGTCCGGTGACCGGTCCGCCCGCGTCCGGGGTGCCGAGCTGGCGGCGGGCGTGTGCGAAGAAGTGCCGCCGGGTCGCCAGCCCCGTCAGTGCGTCGACGGTGGCGAGCTGCCGCAGGTCGCGTGCGATCCGCGCGTTGATCCAGCCCAGCACCGTCATCGCCTGCAGCATGGGCAGCAGCGCGAACAGTCCCGCCACGCTCCCTTGAAGGGCCCCGGTGACGAAGGTGCCGCCGGGCACGGTGGCCACGCCGGAGCGCAGGATGACCACGCTGCGCACCAGGTGGATGACCACCCCGATCACCGCCAGCACGATGGCGGCGTTGACGGGGACCACCGGATCCTTTCCGATGCGCCGCACGAGCAGCGGCAGCATCGCGGCCGCGCACAGCCCCTGCACGGCCGACGTGACCAGCAGCCGCTCGGCGTGCACGTCGGGCGAATCGCCCAGCCAGAGGTGGAACACGAGCAGGCCGGCGGCGATCGCGCCGACCAGCCAGGGCATCGGCCGCGCCATGCACAGCCGGCGTGTCGACTCGTACAGCATGGCCACGCCCAGGGGGCCGACGGTGTTGGCCATCTGGTACGTGACGAAGTCCGGCAGCCAGCCGCGCAGCGAGAACCCCAACATGGCCAGTCCGATCAGGGCCAGCCCGCCGCTGCTCCAGGCCACGCCGGCCGTCGACGGGCGGTGCAGGCGGCGCGACGCGAACAGCATCGCCGCGCAGATCAGGCTGGTCAGCGCGGTGATCAGATAGGCGGTCCGGATGTCGAAGGTGATCTCCACCCGGTCAGCCTAGCAGCGACGGGTGGGGGCCATGTCGGGTGCACGACGTACGTGACCCCGACGCCGACGGACGTCGCGCGGACGGGAGCCTGTGATCCGGCGCGCCCCGTGTTCAGCCGCGTTCCGACGCCAGCCGGGTCTGGGCCGCGGCGCGGATCTGGTCGAGCGTCTGCGCGGGCGTGATCGCCTGCGGGTCGACCTTCAGGTGCAGCACGGCCGGCCGGCGCTGCGTGTTCGTGAACTGCAGCGCGGCCTGCAGCGCGGGGCCGAAGTCGGCGGTGCGCTCGACGCGGGCGCCGAAACCGCCGAAGGCCTCGCACAAACGGGCGAAGTCCGGATTCGCCAGCTCGTTGCCGATCATGCGCTCCGGGAACTCGCGCTCCTGGTGCATGCGGATCGTGCCGTACATGCCGTTGTCGAAGACGATGACGATCACGCCCGCGCCGTACTGCGCCGCCGTGGCCAGCTCCTGGCCGGTCATCAGGAAGTCGCCGTCGCCGGCGAAGCAGACGACGGTGCGCTCCGGCTGGACGATCTTGGCGGCCACGGCGGCGGGCACGCCCGCGCCCATCGCCCCGGAGGTGGGCGCGAGCTGGGAGCGTGTCTGCGAGCCGTCGGGGCGGGCCTTCAGCGGGCCGTAGCGCCAGAACCGGTGCGCCCAGGTGGCGAAGTTGCCGGCGCCATTGGTGACGATCGCGTCGGCGGGCAGCGCGGCGCGCAGCTGCTGCACGACCTGCCACTGGTCGACGGCCGGCGTGATCGCCCGCATCACCGGCGGCTGCTGCTGCCAGGCTTCGTAGTCGGCGCGCGCGTCGGCCGCGGCCGTGCGCCACGCGCTGCTGTCCACGCGCAGGTCGCGCACGCCGGTGGCGAACTCGGCCATGCCCGAGTTGATCATCAGGCGGGCCTGATACACCCGGCCCAGCTCTTCGGCGCCGCTGTGCACGTGCACGATCGGCTGGCGGGGCACGGGCGCGTCGAACAGCGTGTACCCGGAGGTGGTCATCTCGCCCAGGCGCGGCCCGATCGCGAGCACCAGGTCGGAGCCGCGGATGCGCTCGGCCAGCTTGGGGTTGATGCCGATGCCCACGTCGCCGACGTAGTTGGGATGGTGGTTGTCGAACAGGTCCTGGAACCGGAACGCGCACGCCACCGGCAGGGCGTTGGCTTCGACGAACCGGCGCAGGTCGTCGCAGGCGCCGGGCGACCACCCGCCGCCGCCGAGGATCACGATCGGGCGCTTCGCCTCGCCCAGCATCCGGCCGAGCTGCGCGAACTGGGCCGGCGACGGGCTGGCCTGGATGGCGACGTAGGCGCCGGTGTCGGCCACGGTCGCCTCGGTGACGAGCATGTCCTCGGGCAGCGCCAGCACCACCGGGCCCGGGCGGCCGCTGGTGGCCACCTGGAACGCGTGCGCCATGTACTCGGGGATGCGGTCGGCACGGTCGATCTGCGCGACCCACTTCGTCATCTGCCCGAACATGCGGCGGTAGTCGATCTCCTGGAACGCCTCGCGGTCGACGAAATCGTTGCCCACCTGGCCGACCAGCACGATCATCGGCGACGAATCCTGGTGCGCGGTGTGGATGCCGATCGACGCATTGGTGGCGCCCGGGCCGCGGGTGACCATCAGCACGCCCGGCTTGCCGGTGAGCTTCGCGTAGGCGTCGGCCATGAACGACGCGCCGCCTTCCTGGCGGCAGATCACGAAGCGGATCCGGTCCCGGTGGTCGTACAGCCCGTCGAGCACCGCCAGGTAGCTCTCTCCGGGCACGCCGAAGATCGTGTCGACGCCGTGCACGGCGAGTGCATCGGCGATGAGGTGGCCGCCGTTGCGCCGGCGCGGTTCGGTGTGGACGGGCGTGTTCACTCGGGTCTCCTGTTGATCAATCGCACGGTGCCGCTGAAGGTGACGCTGACCTGGCTGCGTCCGGGTTCGATGGGCACGGGGACGGCGGCCTCCGACTGCACGGCCATCGCCATCGCGCGGGCCTGGATCGGTGGCGACGGCGGCATGCCGGTGTTGAGTCCGACGTCGACCAGCTCGAAGTCGGCATACCCCAGGGCCTTCGCCGCCAGTCGCGCCTTCTCCTTGAAGCGGGCCGCAGCCTCGGCCGTGAGGTCGTTCTCGGTCTGGGCACGACGCTCGGTCGACAGCCGGAACCCGATGCCGGCGACGTTCAGGCGGCCCGCGACCTGGGTGACGGCCCGCGACACGGCGGCCGCGTCGGCGGACTCGACGACGACGTCGGCGCGCACCTTCCAGCCGTCGATGCGGCCGTCGCGTGCGTAGCGCGGGCGGGTCGAGTATCCGCCGGAGCGCACCTGCAGCTGCGGGTCCGACTTGAGGTCGGCAAGGGCGGTCTGCAGCACCGCATTCACGCCCGACTGCAGCGGTGCCGGCTGCGGGCCGTCGCGCTCGACGAACAGCGTGGCCGTCACCGTGTCGTCGGTGACCTCGCGCTGCGCCTGGGCTTCCAGCCGCAGGGTCGGGCCGCCGCGGGGGCCCGGGTGGCCGGGCGCCGCATGGGCGGGCTGCGGGCCGGCGGGCTGGGCCGCCACCGGTGTCGTCCACGACGCTGCGGCCGCCCCGAACGCGCAGGCGGTCACGGTCGCGCAGGCGGTCACGGTCGCGCGCAGCGCGCGGCGGATCGGTCCGATGGGCATGGTCGTCGCTCCTGCGGTGAGTGGGGGCGCATCGCGGCGGACCGGGGCCCGCCGCCGAGGTGCAGATGGTACTCGGTACAATCGCCGACCATGTTCACGAGCGCCGATCACGAATTCATGGCGCGGGCGCTGGAGCTCGCATCCCTCGGCCTGACCACGACGACGCCGAATCCGCGCGTCGGTTCCGTGATCGTGCGCGATGGCCGCATCGTCGGCGAAGGCTGGCACCGGCGCGCGGGCGAGCCGCACGCCGAGATCGTCGCGCTCGCCCAGGCGGGCGGGCTCGCGCGCGGCGCCACCGTCTACGTGACGCTCGAGCCCTGCAGCCACTTCGGACGCACCCCGCCCTGCGTGGAGGCGCTGATCGACGCGCGCGTCGCACGGGTGGTCGCGGCCATGGAGGACCCCAATCCGCAGGTCAACGGCCGCGGCCTGACGCGTCTGCGCGAGGCCGGCGTCGACGTGCGCTGCGGCCTGCTCGAGCAGCAGGCGCGGGAGCTGAACATCGGCTTCGTGTCGCGCATGGCGCGCGGTCGACCGTGGGTGCGCATGAAGGTGGCGGCCAGCCTCGACGGCCGCACGGCGCTGCACAACGGGCACAGCCAGTGGATCACCGGCGAAGCCGCGCGCGCCGACGGTCACGTCTGGCGGTCGCGCGCGTGCGCGATCCTCACCGGCATCGGCACCGTGCGCGACGACGACCCGCAGATGACCGTGCGCATGGCCGACACGACGCGGCAGCCGCTTCGGGTGCTGGTCGATTCCCGGCTCGAAGTCGACCTGCAGGCCCGCCTGCTGCGCGGCGGCGCGCTGGTGGCCAGCGCGCATCCGAATCCCGACAAGGAGGCGGAGCTGCGTGACCGCGGGTGCGAGGTGCTGCACCTGCCCGACGCCGCCGGCAAGGTCGATCTCCTGGCACTGATCGCCCACCTGGCCGAGCGCGGGATCAACGAGGTCCACGTCGAGGCGGGCGCCAGGCTCAACGGCTCGCTGATCCGCTCGGGCTGCGTCGACGAGCTGCTGGTGTACCTGGCGCCCTCGCTGCTCGGCGACGCGGCAGGCATGCTCGAGGGCCTGGTCCTCGACGCGCTGGACGATCGCGTCCGGCTGAAGTTCCATGCGGCGGACAGGGTCGGAGACGATCTGCGCATCCTCGCGCGGCTGGCGCCGCGCTGAGGGCGCGCGCCGGCGATCCCATTGATGGAAGGAGATCCGATGTTCACAGGCATCGTGGCGGCCGTGGGCCGCATCGAACGTGTCGAGCCCCTGGGCGATGGCGCCCGGCTGGTCGTCGACGCGGGCGCGCTCGGGCTGGACGACGTGGCGATCGGCGACTCGATCGCGATCCAGGGGGCGTGCATGACCGCGGTGTCGATCGACGGCACGCGGTTCTGCGTCGATGTCTCGCGCGAGAGCCTGAACAAGACCGTCGGCCTCGATGCCCCGGGGGAGGTGAACCTCGAGAAGGCGCTGCGCCTGTCCGACCGGCTCGGCGGGCACCTGGTCTCCGGGCACGTCGACGGGCTCGGCGAGGTGGTGCTGTTCAGCGAGATCAACGAGTCGTGGCGGCTGGACGTGCGCGTGCCGCCCGAGCTGTCGAAGTACTTCGCCTACAAGGGCTCGGCCACCATCAACGGCACCAGCCTGACGGTGAATTCCGTGACCGACACGCCGCAGGGCGCGGTGATCAGCATCAACCTGATCCCGCACACGATCGCGGTGACGACCCTGCGCAACCTGCGGGTCGGCGACCGGGTCAACGTCGAGGTCGACCTGATCGCGCGCTACGTCGAGCGGATGATGCGCGGCGACTGATCCGGC
>JAKOZZ010000269.1 GCA_029779755.1 Pseudomonadota bacterium | reverse complement strand
CCGGGTCGTCGCCTTGCCCCCCGGATCCGCGGATCGGATCCGGGGACCGCGACCGGGATCCCCGGCCCGCGGTCAGTCGGGCTTGATCCGCCGTTCCTGGATCACCTTGCCCCAGCGCGCGTAGTCGCTGACCAGATGCTGCTGGAACTGAGCCGGCGTGCTCCAGGTGGCCAGGCAGCCCGCGGCCAGCATCTTCTCCTTGACTCCGGCATCCGCCAGCACGACCTTCAGCTCCGTGCTCAGACGCTCGACGATGGGCGCCGGCGTGCCCGGCGCGGCGACGATGCCGCCCCAGCTGTTCGCCTGAAGGTCGAAGCCCTGCTCCTTCAGCGTCGGCACGTCGGGCGTGAAGGCGACCCGGGCAGCCGAGGCGACCGCCAGTGCACGCAGTTTGCCGGCCTTCACGTGCGGCAGCGCCGCGATCATGTCCGAGAACATGATCGGCACGTGTCCGGCGAGCACGTCGGCGATGGCCGGGGCGCTGCCCTTGTACGAGATGTGCGCGAACTCGACCCCCGTGAGGCTCTGCATCGACTCGGTGATGAGGTGCGAGAAGCTGCCGACACCGGGCGTCGCGTAGCTCAGCGGCTTGCCCGCGCTCATCGCGGCCTTGGCGGCCGCGACCAGCTCGCGCACGTTGGTGACGCCGGGCAGCGCCTTCTCGTTCACCATGAGCACCAGCGGGATCTCGTAGGCCATCCCGATCGCCGTGGATCCGTGCTGCACGTCGAAGTTCTGCCTGACCCCCAGCAGCGGGCTCATCAGGGTCGGATTGGCCAGCACGCCCAGGGTGAGGCCGTCCGGGGCGCTGCGCACGACCTGCTCGATGCCGATCGAACCCGATGCGCCGGGCTTGTTGTCGATGATCACGGGCTGCTTCAGCCGCTCGGAGAGCGCGGCACCGATGATGCGGGCGGCGGTGTCGGTGGGGCCGCCGGGCGGGTACGGCACGACCAGACGCAGCGGCCGGGTCGGGTATGCGGTCTGGGCGTGTGCGCCGGACAGCGAGGTGCCGACGACGGCGGCGATCGAGGCGCCGGTCAGGCGCAGGAGGTCGCGGCGCGTGGTGCGCCAGGCGTGCAGGGAACGCGGGTCCAAGGGAAGGTCCTTTTTTCGAGGGGAGGAGCGTCGCATCGAGGCGACCCGCCATTGTCGCAAATGCCGCGCCCCGTCCGCAGCCGCGCCCCGTCCGCAGCCGAGCCCCGTCCGCAGCCGAGCCCCGTCCGCAGCCGAGCCCCGTCCGCAGCCAGGCCTCGTCCATAACCGAGCCCCGTGGCATACGGCAGCGTCGGCGGCGCGCGTCGCTAGTCGTCGATCCAGCCGACCTTGCCCTGCCCGCCTTCGTTGACCTGTGCAACGAACCCGGCGGCCTGCGGGGCGGGCAGCCGGATCGCAAAGGTGACGACCGAGCCGTGCTCGACGGCGTCGAGGTGCGCGCCCGTGCGCTCGACCTGGCGCCGCAGCCAGCCTTCCAGCGCATACGGCACGCTGCAGCGTAGCGTGCGCTGCACGACGCGCGGCACTTTCTCGGCGCCCAGCAGCGCCTGCGCGACGGTGTCGGTGTAGGCGCGCACCAGACCGCCGGCCCCGAGCTTCACGCCGCCGAAGTAGCGCACCACGGTGGCCAGCACGCCGTCGAGGTCGTGATGGCGCAGCACGTCGAGCATCGGGCGACCGGCCGTGCCGCCCGGCTCGCCGTCGTCCACCGCGGCCGACTGGCCGCCGGCCAGCAGCGCCCAGCAGACGTGCGCCGCATCCGGGTGCTGCGCCCGCAGCTCGGCCACGCGCGCCTGCGCGGCGGCGCGGTCGGCGACGGGTTCCACGCAGCCGATGAAGCGGCTCTTGCGGATCAGCAGTTCGCTGTGGGCCGGCGCCGCGATCGTGAACGTCATCGTGGATGCGCGCCGGCCGTGCGGGTCCTCAGGCGGGCGACGCGACCACGCCCTGCGCGTGCAGGGCCTCGATGCGGTCCGCCGCGTAGCCCAGCACCTCGCCCAGCACCATGCGCGTGTCCTGCCCGATCAGGTACGGCGCCGGCGCGGCCGGGGCGATGGGGGCGCCGTCCACGTGGAACGGCGGCGCGGTCAGGCGCATCGTGCCACGCCCGGGATGCGGCAGCGTCGGGAAGAACCCGCGGTGCTCCAGGTGCGGATGCGCGACGACCTCCTCCGGGTTGAGCATCGGCACGCCGGGGATGCGGTTGGCGGCCAGCGTCTCGACCGCCTGGTCGACGCTTTCGAATCGGCCCAGCCACTCCTGCAGGATGTCGCGCAGCGCGGGCCAGTGCTCGCGGCGCGAGGCGGGGTTCGCGAAGCGCGGATCGTTCGCCAGTTCGGGCCGGCCGATCAGCGCGACCAGGCGCGGCCACATGTGCGGCGCGCCGCCGTTCTGCATCGCCACGTAGCGGTCGCCGATCTTCTGCACGATCATGCCGATGCGCGGCTTGCGCTCGACCGTGCCGCCGTTGAGCAAGGTGGGGAAGTTCGCGTCGTCGGACGCCACCAGGCACTCGAGCATCGACACGTCGAGGTAGGCGCCCTTGCCGCTGCGGAAGCGCCGCAGCAGCGCGGCGCAGATCGCGCCGAAGGCGTGCGCGCCGGCGAGCACGTCGGCCGCCTGCAGGTTCGACGCCTTGGGCGGGGTGTCGCCGCCCCGGTCGAGCTCCATCATGCCGGAGATGGCGTTGATCAGGTGTGCGTACGCCTGCAGCGATGCCAGCGGGCCGGTCTGGCCGAAGCCCGAGATCGAGCAGTAGACGATGTCGGGGCGGATCGCATGGATCGAGGCCGCGTCGTAGCCGTACTTCTTCATCACGCCGGGCGAGAAGTTCTCGACGACGACGTCGGCCTTCGCGACCAGGTCCATCACGATGCCGCGCGCGCCCGGATTGGCGAGGTCGATCGCGATGCTCTTCTTGCCGGCGTTCGAGCGCGCGAAGTACGCGCTCTGGTCGATGCGCTGGGGGTCGAGCTGCAGGCCGACGTAGCGGGTCTCGTCACCGTCGCCGGGGCGCTCGATCTTGATCACGGTGGCGCCGAGATCGGCGAGCAGGCGCGTGGCGAACGGCCCGGACAGCACGCGGGTGAAGTCGAGGACGGTGATGCCGGCGAGCAGCGGTTCGTCCTGGGTGGACAGGGGGGTGGTCTGGGTCATGGTCGTGCGGGTCTCCTCAGCACGCGATAGTACGGGGTTCCGGCCGGCGGGCCGCGCACGTGTGTTCCGCTCGGGCCGGAGCGTGGCGCGTCATGCCGAGTGCGCGCCGCGGCGTACGCCGCGCGTGTCGGAGCGCGCGCCCTGCCGAACGCGCACCCCCGCGGGCGGGGGCGGCGCAGCGCGCGTCAGCGCCCGGCGCCGTCCGCGCCGGCCTCGGCCGCCTCCTGCGCCCGCCGGGCGGCGATCTTGCGCAGCACGCGCTCGAACACCTCGGCCGGCGGCCCGCCGGAGATCAGGTGGCGCTCGTCGATGATGATCGACGGCACCGCGTGGATGTCCTGATCCAGGTAGAAGCGCTCGCGCGCACGCACGTCGGCCGCATAGGCGTCGCCGGCCAGGATCTCGCGGGCGCGGGCCGTGTCGAGGCCGGCCTGCGCGACCGCGCCGAGCAGGACGTCGTGCGACTCCGGGCTCAGGCCCTCGGTGAAGTACGCGGTCAGCAGCGCCTTCTTCAGCAGGCGCTGCTGGCCGGGCATGCCGTCGGCCCCGTCGGGGCGGCCGGTTTCGTCGGCCCAGTGCAGCAGACGATGGGCATCGAAGGTGTTGTAGATGCGGCTGCGGGCTTCCATGCGGAAGTCGAAGCCGACCTCGGCACCGCGCGCACGGATCATCGCGCGGGACTTCTGCTGCTGCTCCGGCGTCGACCCGTACTTCTGCGCGATGTGCTCGGTGATGTCCTCCCCGCCGGGCGGCATCTGCGGGTTCAGCTCGAAGGGCTCGAAGTGGATCTCGGCCTCGATCTCGCCCCGAAGACGCTCGAGCGCGCGCTCGAGCCCGCCCAGGCCGATCGCGCACCACGGGCAGGACACGTCGGACACGAAGTCGATGCGCATCCGGGGGCTCATCACGCCGATTCCTGCCAGCCGAGCCCGAGGCTCTTCAGGCGCGCGATGCCCGCGGCGTCGAAGCCCCAGTCCTTGAGCGCGGCACCGCCGCCGGCACCGCGGCCGGCAGGCGGGCGCGGCGTGTCGGAGGGCGCGTTGCGGAAGCGCGGCGCGGGGCTCGGCTGCGGCACGCCGTCGATCGTCACGCGGGCGTTGCGTGCCGTCTGGTGCGGATGGGTCAGCGACTCGGTGAAGGTGAGCACGGGGCTGGTGCAGGCGTCGGAGCCGGCGAACCAGGCGGCCCACTCGTCGCGGGTGCGGGTGAGGAAGACTTCGCTGAAGCGGCGGCGCAGCTCGGGCCAGCCGGCGCGGTCGTGCTGGGCGGGCAGCTTCTCTCCGGCCAGTCCGAGGCGCTCGAGCAGCGCCGCATAGAAGCGGGCCTCGATCGCGCCGACGGCCATGTAGCGGCCGTCCTTGCACGCATAGGTGTCGTACCAGGGCGCGCCGCCGTCGAGCACGTTGTTGCCGCGCGTTTCGTTCCACGCGCCGTTGGCCAGCAGGCCCCACAGGGGCGCCGACAGCAGCGACGCACCGTCGACCATCGCGGCGTCGATCACCTCGCCCTGCCCGGTGCGCTGCGCGCGGAAGAGCGCGCCCAGCACGCCGACGGCCAGCAGCATGCCCCCGCCGCCGAAGTCGCCCACCAGGTTCAGCGGCGGCGTCGGCTTGCCGCCGGCCGGACCGATCGCCGCGAGCACGCCGGTGAGCGCGATGTAGTTGATGTCGTGGCCGACCTCGGGCGCCATCGGCCCGGCCTGGCCCCAGCCCGTCATGCGGCCGTAGACCAGCTTCGGATTGCGCGCGAGCGCGACGTCGGGCCCCAGGCCGAGCCGCTCCATCACGCCCGGGCGGAAGCCCTCGAGCAGCACGTCGGCCTTGCCGATCAGGTCGAGGGCCGCCGCGACGCCGTCGGCGCTCTTCATGTCGAGGGTGACCGAGCGGCGGTTGCGCTTGAGCACGTCGGCACGCTTCTCGCCGCGGCCGATGCCGAGGTCCTCGGGCGCGGTGGCGCGATCGACGCGGATCACGTCCGCCCCCATGTCGGCCAGCACCATGCCGCAGAACGGCGCCGGGCCGATCGCTTCGAATTCCAGAACCTTCAGTCCGCTCAGTACGCCCATGTCGATGTCTCCTCGTATGTCCGGTGGGTGATGCGTCGATGTACGGATCATAACCACAGGCGGGTGCGCGGCGCCGCCGGCTGGTCTACCCTTCGGCTCCACGAACAGGGATCCCCGATGCAGACCTCCGATCAGCCCGTGCTGCGCGACATCGTCCTCGTCGGCGGCGGCCACAGCCATGTCGGCGTGCTGCGCAGCTTCGCGATGCGGCCGATGCCCGGTGTACGGCTGACGGTCGTCTGTCGCGAGACGCACACGCCCTACTCCGGCATGCTGCCCGGCTACGTCGCCGGCCACTACGGCCACGACGACGTCCACATCGACCTGCGCCGGCTGGCGCAGGCGGCCGGTGCGCGCTTCTTCCGCGACGAGGTGCGCGGACTCGACCGGGATGCGCGCAAGGTGCTGTGCGCAGCGCGCCCGCCCGTGCCCTACGACCTCGTGTCAATCAACATCGGGTCCACGCCGCAGACGGCGGCCGTGCCGGGCGCCGCCGAGCACGTCGTGCCGGTCAAGCCGATCTACCACTTCGATGCGCGCTGGCAGGCGCTGCTCGAACGGGTGCGCGCGCATGCGGGACCGCTGCGGATCGCCGTCGTGGGCGGGGGCGCGGGCGGCGTCGAACTGCTGCTGGCGATGCAGTACCGCCTGCGCGCTGAGCGTCGTGCGCTCGGGCGAGATCCCGCCGGGCTCGAGTTCCACCTGCTGTCGTCCGGGCCTCGGCTGCTGCCCACCCACAATGCCTGGGTGCGGCGGCGCTTCGAGCGGGTGCTCGCCGATCGCGGCGTGCACGTGCATCACGACGCCGAGGTGGTCGAGGTGGGCGCACGGCGTCTGCGCACCCGCGCCGGGCGCATGCTGGAGGCCGACGAGATCGTCTGGGTGACGCGTGCGGGGGGGGCGCCCTGGCTGCGCGGCACGGGACTCGCGCTCGACGACGACGGCTGCATCCGGGTCGGCGACACGCTGCAGTCGGTGAGCGACCCCCTGGTGTTCGCCGCCGGCGACGTCGCCAGCATGGAGGGACGGCCGCTCGAGAAGGCCGGCGTGTTCGCCGTGCGCATGGGCATGCCGCTGGCGCGCAACCTGCGGCTGGCGCTCGAAGGGCGGCCGCTGCGTCCCTACCGCCCGCAGCCGCGCTGGCTCGCGCTGATCAGCACCGGCGACCGGCATGCGGTGGCGTCGCGCGGGATCGTCGGGTTCGCCGGCGACTGGGTGTGGCGCTGGAAGGACTGGATCGACCGCCGCTTCATGCACCGGTTCGGCGCACTCGCGGCGATGTCCGACGCAGGGGCCGACGGGGCCGCGGGGGGCGGCGCGTCGGCCGCGCGTGCGACGGCCGCGGCGCTGCGGCTCGACGCCGACGAGTCGGCGCAGGCGATCTCGGCGATCGCGATGCGCTGCGGCGGATGCGGTGCGAAGGTCGGCGTCGGCGTGCTGTCGCGCGCGCTGGGCGCGTTGCAGCCGGTGGCGCGCGACGACGTGCTGATCGGGCTGCACGCGCCGGACGACGCGGCCGTGGTGCGCGTGCCGCCGGGCAAGGCGATGGTGCACACGGTGGACTTCTTCCGCGCGTTCATCGACGACCCGTACCTGTTCGGCAAGGTGGCGGCCAACCACGCGCTGGGCGACATCTTCGCGATGGGCGCACAGGCGCAGTCGGCCACGGCCGTCGTGACGGTGCCGCCCGGGCTCGAGTCCAAGGTCGAGGACACCCTGTTCCAGATGATGTCGGGTGCGGTCGAGGTGCTCAACGATGCGGGCTGCGCGCTGGTCGGCGGGCACACCGGTGAAGGCCGCGAGCTGGCGCTGGGGTTCGCGGTCAACGGCCTGATCGACGAGGACCTGCACGCGGTGATGCGCAAGGGCGGCATGCGGCCCGGGGACGCGCTGGTGCTGACCAAGCCGATCGGCACCGGCACGCTGTTCGCGGCGCTGCCCCGGCTGCAGGCGCGCGGCCGCTGGATCGACGCGGCGCTGGCATCGATGTGCGTGTCGAACCGCGACGCCGCGCAGTGCCTGC
>JAKOZZ010000097.1 GCA_029779755.1 Pseudomonadota bacterium | reverse complement strand
CAGCACTTCGCGCCGATTGCCGCGGGCCGCCAGCATCGCCTTGCGCAGCACGCGGTAGCGGTTGGGGTAGGTGGCCTTGAACGAGAGGTCGAGCAGCTCGAGGAACAGCCTGCGCAGGCCCAGCCGGTTGGCGATCGGCGCGTAGATGTCGAGCGTCTCGCGGGCGATGCGCCTGCGCTTGGTCGGGTCGACGGCGTCGAGTGTGCGCATGTTGTGCAGACGGTCGGCCAGCTTGATCAGGATGACGCGGACGTCGCGGGCCATCGCGAGCAGCATCTTGCGGAAGCTCTCCGCCTGCTGCTGCTCCTTGGAAGCGAACTCGACGCGGTCGAGCTTGGACAGGCCGTCGACGAGATCGGCCACCTGCGGGCCGAACTTCTCCATCAGCTCCTGCTTGGTGACGCCGGAATCCTCCATGACGTCATGGAGCAGCGCGGCCATCAGGGATTCGGTGTCGAGCTTCCAGCCGGCGCAGATCTCGGCGACCGCGATCGGATGCGAGATGTAGGGCTCGCCGCTGGTGCGGAACTGTCCCAGGTGGGCGTGATCGCTGACCCGGTAGGCATCGCGGATGCGACGGACCTCGTCGGGGCCGAGATAGGTTTCGGCCAGCCGGGTGAGGCTGGCGAGCGTGACGACCTGCCGCTCGTCGGGCGCGATCGCGAAAGCGGGCTCGATCGGCAGCGGGGCGGGGCCGGGGGGCGATGCCGCTGCGCCATGACGTGGGGTCTTGCGCGGACGCGGTTCGGGCGCCCGTGATTCGGTGGATCGCGCTTCGGCAGAGCGAACGTCGGAAGACCGCGCCTCGGGCGGACGCGTATCGACCGGGGAGACGGCAGGCGGGTCGTTGGAAACGTCCATCGTCACGGCTGCCGTCGGGTGGACATCACAGCGGCACGCGACGCAGCATTTCGATGCCGACCTTGGCGCCGGCGATCTCGCGCAGGGCCAGCACGGTCGGCTTGTCCTTGGCGTCGATCTTGGGCGTGTGTCCCTGCGCCAGCATGCGCGCACGGTACGTGGCGGCCAGCGCAAGCTCGAAGCGGTTGGGGATCTGCTTCAGGCAGTCTTCGACGGTGATGCGTGCCATGTGGAGTCTCGGTCTGTGAAAGGAGGAGTGTGTGCCGCCCCGCAGGGAGCGTCAACGTCACCGCGCCGCAGGTGCGGTCACCGGTCGGCCGCAGCGCCCGGACCGAAGAGCTGCTGGAACAGCGCCGGGTGGCGCGCCTGCTGCTTCGGGAATCTCAGTCGTGCGCAATCGAAGATTGCGACCAGCTGGGAAAGAGCGACTGCAAAGTCTTGATTAATAATAACATATTGGTACTTCGGCGCCTCGGCCAATTCGCCGCGCGCCGCCGCCAGCCGACCTTCGATCACCTCGGGCGCATCCTGGCCGCGCGCGACCAGCCGTTCGCGCAGCACCGCCAGAGAGGGCGGCGCGATGAAGATGCGCACCGCATCCGGAAACAGCCGCAGCACCTGGTCGGCCCCCTGGCAGTCGATCTCCAGCAGGATGTCGCGTCCCTGCGCGATCCGGCCGGCGATCCAGGGGCGCGACGTGGCGTAGTAGTTGCCGTGCACGTGCGCCCACTCGAGGAATTCGCCCGCGTCACGGCGACGCTCGAAGTCGTCGCGGCCGACGAACACGTAGTCGCGTCCGTCGACCTCGCCGGGGCGCGGCGCGCGCGTGGTGAACGACACCGACAGCTCGATGTCCGGGCGCTGCGCCATCAGGGCACGCACCAGCGAGGTCTTGCCGGCGCCCGACGGTGCGAC
>JAKOZZ010000073.1 GCA_029779755.1 Pseudomonadota bacterium | reverse complement strand
GGCCGCCCTGCACGGCACGTTTGATCTCGGGCGCCTTGAACAGCGACGCGTTCGCGTGCACGGTGATCTTCAGCTTGCCGCCGGTGGCACGGTCGACGTCCGCGGCGAACTGCACCAGGTTCTCGGTGTGGAAGTTCGACGCCGCATAGGCAGCGGGCAGATCCCACTTGGTCTGTGCGTGGGCGGCGGACGCGGCGATGGCCGACAGCGCGAGGGCCAGGCGAAGCAGTTTCATCGGGTTCTCCGTGGACGAACGGGGTTGGGTGCGGCGGCAGGGGCGAGGCGGACACGGCGATGCCGGGGGGAAGCAGGCCGTGTCCGGCATCGCCGCCGGGAAGCGCAAGTGTAGGGCTTGCGCGGGCGACGCGTGGGCACCGCGCGCGTTCCGGAGCGCGCGCGCGGGGCGACTGTTGCGACGACGCCGCAACGCAGATAAATTATCGACGTTTCGTTGATATCGAAGAGGCCGACATGCCCACGTCACGCGGTGCCGCGAGCCACGCCCAGGGGCCGCGCAACGACCTGCGCATCCTGTCGTCGGCCCATCTGGGGCAGGGGCCCTGGGCGGCGCTGTCGGAATTCGAGTTCGGCCTGATCGTGGCCGGCAACGCCTTCGGGCGCTGGGTGGTGCGCTGCATGGCGGCGGCAGGCATGCCCGATCTCACCCTCACCGACGTGCTGGTGCTGCACCACGTGCACCATCGCGGCAAGCCCAAGAAGCTGGCGGACGTGTGCTTCACGCTGAACTACGAGGACAGCCACGTCGTCAACTATGCGCTGAAGAAGCTGCGCGGCCTCGGGCTGCTGCAGGCGACCAAGCAGGGCAAGGAGGTCTTCTACGCCACGACCGACCGGGCGCGCACCCTGGTCGAGCAGTACCAGCAGGTGCGCGACCGCTGCCTGCTGCCCGGAATGGACGCGCAGGCGACCGACGCCGAACAGCTCGCCCACACCGCGCAACTGCTGCGCAGCCTGTCCGGCCTCTACGACCAGGCGGCCCGCGCGGCGACCTCGCTTTGAACGAAGGACACCCATGACCACTTCCCGCTGGCAGTTCTGGATCGACCGGGGCGGCACGTTCACCGACATCGTCGGCCGCCGACCCGACG
The DNA here is from genome assembly GCA_029779755.1 of Pseudomonadota bacterium. Lineage (GTDB taxonomy): Bacteria > Pseudomonadota > Gammaproteobacteria > Burkholderiales > Burkholderiaceae_E > Quisquiliibacterium. Next base: position 3,651 of record JAKOZZ010000073.1, on the reverse strand, counting down.
GCAGCCTCGTCACCGCCAAGCTGCTGTCCGAGAACCCGGAGCAGTACCCCGACGCCGCCGTCGAAGGCATCCGGCGCCTGCTCGGGCTGCCGGCGGGCGTGGCGGTCACGCCCGACTTGGTCGAGGTGGTCAAGATGGGGACCACGGTCGCCACCAACGCGCTGCTCGAGCGCAAGGGCGAACCGCTCGCGCTGATGGTCACGCGCGGCTTCCGCGACGCGCTGCGCATCGCGTATCAGAACCGGCCGCGGCTGTTCGATCGCCGCATCGTGCTGCCCGAGCTCCTCTATTCGCACGTGATCGAGGTCGACGAGCGCATCGCGGCCGACGGCAGCGTCGTCGCGCCGCTCGACGAGGCCGCGGCGCGCGCGGCACTGCAGGAGGCCTACGACCGCGGTCTGCGGGCCGTTGCGATCGTGCTGATGCACGCCTACCGCCATCCGGACCACGAGCGCCGCCTGGCCGCCCTGGCGCGGGCGATCGGCTTTCCGCAGGTGTCGGTGTCGCACGAAGTGTCGCCGCTGATCAAGTTCGTCGCACGCGGCGACACGACCGTCGTCGACGCCTATCTGTCGCCGGTGCTGCGCCGCTACGTCGACCGGGTGGCGGCGGCCATGCCGGGGGTGCGCCTGCAGTTCATGCAGTCCAGCGGCGGACTGACCGATGCGCACGCGTTCCAGGGCAAGGACTCGATCCTGTCGGGCCCGGCCGGCGGCATCGTCGGCATGGCGCGGGTGAGCGAGCGCGCCGGCTACGCGAAGGTGATCGGCTTCGACATGGGGGGCACGTCCACCGACGTGTCGCACTATGCCGGCGAGTTCGAGCGCGCGTTCGACACGCTGGTGGCGGGGGTGCGCCTGCGCGCGCCGATGATGAGCATCCACACGGTGGCGGCCGGCGGCGGCTCGATCCTGCACTTCGACGGCGCGCGGTTCCGGGTCGGACCCGACTCCGCGGGCGCCAACCCTGGGCCGGCCTGCTACCGGCGCGGCGGTCCGCTCACCGTGACCGACGCCAACGTGATGCTGGGCAAGATCCAGGCCGACTGGTTCCCGCGTGTGTTCGGTCCGCATGCCGACCAGCCGCTCGACACCGAAGTCGTGCGCGCACGCTTCGCCGCGCTGGCCGACGAGGTGAACCGCGCCACCGGCCGGCGGATGAGCCCGGAGCAGGTGGCCCAGGGCTTCGTCGACATCGCGGTCGCCAACATGGCCAACGCGATCAAGAAGATCTCGGTGCAGCGCGGCTACGACATCACGCAGTACACGCTGACCACGTTCGGCGGCGCCGGCGGGCAGCACGCCTGCCTGGTCGCCGACGCCCTGGCGATGCCGCGCGTGCTGGCGCACCCGCTGGCCGGCGTGCTGTCGGCCTATGGAATGGGGCTGGCCGAACAGACGTCGATGCGGGAGCGCTCGATCGAGCACCGGCTCGACGACGCCGGGCTCGCGCTGGCGCGCAGCACGCTCGACACCCTCGAGGCGACGGCGCGCGACGACCTGATCCGGCAGGGCGCGCCGGCGGCGGACATCGTCATGCGCCGCCGGCTGCAGCTGCGCTACGAGGGCACCGACACGGCGCTGCCCGTCGACTGGCCGGCGCAGGGCGATCTCGCCGCGCAGCTGCGTGCGCAGTTCGAGGCCGGCTACCGGCAGCGGTTCGCGTTCCTGCTCGAGGGGCGCGCACTGGTCGTCGACTCGGCGGTGGTCGAGGCGGTCAGTGGGGGCGGCGACGGCGCCCGGGATGCGGACGCGACCGCGGGCGGCGCGCTGCGCACCGGCGCGCGCGCCGAATCCGGCGGCGCGGCGCCGTGCGATGGCGCAGCGGCCGCGCGCGGGCAGGTGCGCTTCTTCGCCGAGGACCGCTGGCACGACGCCACGCTGTACCTGCGTGATGCGCTGCCCGCCGGCGCGGTCATCGACGGGCCCGCAGTGATCGCGGAGGCCAACGCCACGACCGTGATCGAACCCGGCTGGCGCGCCCGCATGAGCGACGGCCTCGATCTGGTGCTCGAGCGCGCTCGGCCGCGCCCCCGTGCGCATGCGATCGGCACGCACGCCGACCCGGTGCTGCTGGAGATCTTCAACAACCTGTTCATGTCGATCGCCGAGCAGATGGGCTACCGGCTGCAGAACACCGCGCACTCGGTCAACATCAAGGAGCGGCTCGACTTCTCCTGCGCGGTGTTCGACGCCGAAGGCAACCTCGTGGCCAATGCGCCGCACATGCCGGTGCACCTGGGCTCGATGGGCGCGAGCGTGCAGGCCGTGATCCGCGCGAACGCCGCGCCGGCGGGCCCCGGGCTGAAGCCGGGCGACGTCTACGTGCTGAACGATCCCTACGCCGGCGGCACGCACCTGCCCGACGTCACCGTGATCACCCCCGTGTTCGACGAGCGCCCGGACAGCCCGCGCCGCGGCGAGATCCTGTTCTACGTCGGCTCGCGCGGCCATCATGCCGACATCGGCGGCATCACGCCGGGGTCGATGCCGCCCGACAGCCGCGAGATCGACGACGAAGGCGTGCTGATCACGAACTTCCAGCTCGTCGAAGGCGGGCGCATGCGCGAGGCCGAGCTGCGCGCGCTGCTGACCGGCGCCCGCTATCCGGCGCGCAACGTCGACCAGAACCTGGCCGACCTGCGCGCGCAGATCGCCGCCAACGAGAAGGGCCGCGAGGAGCTGATGCGCATAGTCGGGCACTTCGGCCTGGACGTGGTCGAAGCCTACATGCGGCACGTGCAAGACAATGCCGAGGAGTCGGTACGGCGGGTGATCAGCGCGCTGTCCGACGGGCACTTCGCGCTGCCGCTGGACAACGGTGCGACGATCCGCGTGGCGATCACGGTCGACCGGGCGCGGCGCGAGGCGCGCGTCGACTTCACCGGCACGAGTGCGCAGCAGCCCAACAACTTCAACGCGCCGCGCGCCGTCACCACGGCCGCCGTGCTGTACGTGTTCCGCACCCTGGTCGACGACGAGATCCCGATGAACGCGGGCTGCCTGAAGCCGCTGCAGCTGATCGTGCCTGAAGGCTCGATGCTCGACCCGCGGCACCCCGCCGCGGTGGTGGCCGGCAACGTCGAGACCTCGACCTGCATCACCAACTGCCTGTACGGTGCGCTGGGCGTGCTGGCAAGCAGCCAGCCCACGGTCAACAACTTCACCTTCGGCAACGACCGCTACCAGTACTACGAGACGATCTCGGGCGGCTCGGGGGCGGGCGGCACGTTCGACGCCGAGGGGACGCTGACCGGCGGCTTCGACGGCACCTCGGTCGTGCAGACGCACATGACGAACTCGTGGCTCACCGATCCGGAGGTGCTGGAGCTGCGCTTCCCGGTCCGGCTCGACAGCTACGCGATCCGCAGCGGCTCGGGCGGCGCGGGCCGCTGGCGTGGGGGCGACGGCGGCGTGCGCCGCATCCGCTTCCTCGAGGCGATGACCGCGTCGATCCTGTCGAACGGCCGCGTGCATCCCGCGTTCGGCCTGCGCGGCGGGCAGGCGGGTGCCCCGGGCCGCGACCGGGTCGAGCGCGCCGATGGGCGGGTGGAGCACCTGAAGCACGCCGACCGCGCCGAGCTGATGCCGGGAGACGTGTTCGTCGTCGAGACGCCGGGCGGTGGCGGGTTCGGCGCCTGACGCGGCGCTG
>JAKOZZ010000448.1 GCA_029779755.1 Pseudomonadota bacterium | reverse complement strand
CGCGACGGTCGACGATGCGGCACGCTCGGTGTTGTCGTCCTGCCTGATGCAGGTGCTCGCCAACGCCGGCGAGATCGCCGGCGCGCGACACGGCGCCGACCACGTGCACCAGATGCGCGTCGGCCTGCGCCGGCTTCGGACGGCGCTGCGCCTGTTCGACGGCTGGGCGACCGGCATCGACCCGGCGTGGACGCAGGAGATCGCCGCGGTGTTCCGGCAGCTCGGCGGGCAGCGCGACCGCGACGCCCTCGAAGCGACGCTGCTGCCGCGCCTGCGCGAGGCCGGCGCGCCCTTCACCGACCCGTTCGGTGCCGAGGACCCGGATGCGGCCGACGCTCCGGTGCGGGTCGCGCGTTCGGCCGCGTTCACGGACCTGGCACTGCGGCTGCAGCGGTTCGTGTCGGGCGGCGAGTCGGGCGGCGAGTCGGGTGGTGAGTCGGGCGGTGGAGCGGATGGCGGATCGGCTGACGAGTCGGCTGACGGGTCGGCAGACGGGTCGACGGACGAGTCGGCGGGCGGGTCTGCGGATGGGTCGGCCAGTGCGGCGCAGGAGGCGCTGCGCGCGGGGCTGGCCGTCCGTCTGCAGCGCTGGCACCGGCAGGTGCGGCGCGATGCCCGCCGCTTCGAGTCCCTGCCCGACGACGCGCGGCACCGCCTGCGGCGGCGGGTCAAGCGTCTGCGCTATGCGGTGGAGTTCGTGGCGGCGCTGTACGGACGCCGGAAGGTGGCCCGCTACCTCGCGCGCCTCGCCCCCGTGCAGGAGCAGCTCGGCGCGTACAACGACCTGTGCGTGGCGATCGCGCTGTTCTCGCGCGCGGTGACCGACGACCCGCGCGCCTGGTTCGCCGTCGGCTGGCTGGACGCGAAGCGCACGGACCTCGTGCCGACGATCACGCGCACGCTCGCCGGACTGCGCCGCGCGCGGCCCTTCTGGGACGGACGTGCGTCGCGCGCGGACGACGCGGCCGCGTCAGGCGACCGGGATCACCCTGCGATTGCCCGAGCCCGGCAGCGTGCGCAGTGACTTGCCGACCGTCGTCGTGTACTGCCGCGACGTGATCGTGCTGACGTAGCGCCAGTCGGCCCGCACCTCGTCGCGCGTGGCGGTCACCACCAGGTAGCCGCGCCGGCTGGTGTCGGCATAGACGAGCGGCCCGATCAGCT
>JAKOZZ010000447.1 GCA_029779755.1 Pseudomonadota bacterium | reverse complement strand
GTCACGACGCCAGAGGCGTCACGAGCTCCGGCCGCCCCGACCACTCCCAGGCCAGCGTCGTGCGCGAGATGCCCAGCAGCAGGCCGTGCAGGTCCTTGGGGTGCACCCACGCGCCTTCGCGCTCGTCCTCGATGCGGCCGCTGCGCGGCGTGAGCGTGGCCCCCGCCGCCAGCAGGCGTGCCTTGAGCGCGTCGAAGTCGTGGGTCTCGACGTAGCACATGTACAGCGAGTCGCCGCCGCGGCGTTCGACGAAGCGGCGCATCGCGCTGGGGCGGTCGGCGAAGGTCTGCGACAGTTCGATGCGGTCGAGCCGCGCCGGCGGATCGAACAGCGTCAGCGTGCCCTCGTAGCCGAAGCGTTCGCTGCCGATCGGCGAGAACTTCGAGGCGTCCAGGTCGAAGAGATCGGCGTAGCGCGCCGCCACCGTGCGCCAGTCGGTGTCCAGCGTGTTCGTCGCCTCGTACAGGAAGCTGACCGGCCCCACGCGCGGGCGCTGCGCGCTGGGCGAGATCGCCATCGGAAAACCGAAGGTGGTGGTGCCGGGCACGTACAGCCGCTCGCCTTCGCGCAAGAAGGCTGCGCCCCTGGCGCGCAGCCGGTCGGCCAGCGCGTCCAGGCGTGACGTCGAGTAGCCGGCGAACAGCGGGCCCTCGCCCCAGCGGTCGAGGTGGTCGCGCACGAGGCCCGGGCCCGACGGCTCGCACAGCTCGATCTCGCTCTCGCCGAGCGACAGCACCGACACCGTCGCGGACAGGTGCGCGCTGTGTGTCTCGCGCGCCGGCGCCGCGCCCAGCAGGCGCACGAAGGTCTCGGTGGCGCGGGCGCGATGGCGCACGGCCAGCAGCATGCGGTCGACGCGTTCCAGCATGATCGTCCTCCCCGGGGTCAGCCGTTGGGCAGCAGGATCTGGCGCAGGGCCTTGCCGTCCTGCAGGCGGTCGAAGCCCGCGTTCAGGCCGTCGAAGTCGACCTTGCCGTCGATCAGCCGGTCGACGGGCAGGCGTCCCTGCCGGTACAGGTGCACGAAGCGCGGAATGTCGCGCACCGGCACGCACGAGCCCATGAAGCTGCCGCGGATCGTCTTCTCGGTGCCGACGAGGTCGCCGTGCACGAAGCTGAACTTCGCGCCCGACGGCGACAGCCCGGCCGTGACCACCTGGCCGCCCTGGCGGGTGACGGCGTACGCGGTGTCCATCGCAGGGATCGCGCCGGCCAGCTCGACCGCATGGTCGACGCCGCCGCCGGTGAGGTCGCGCACCTGCTCCGCGCACTTGGGGTCGCGCGCATTGACGGTGTGGGTGGCGCCCAGTTCGCGCGCCAGCGCGAGCTTGCTGTCGTCGAGATCGATCGCCACGATCGTCTCGGCGCCGCCCACGCGCGCCCCGAGCACGCCGTTCAGGCCGACGCCGCCCAGCCCGATGATCGCGACCGAGTCGCCGGGCCGAAGGCGCGCGGTGTTGATCACGGCGCCCACGCCGGTCATCACCGCGCAGCCGAACAGCGCAGCGTCGGCCAGCGGCAGGGCCTTGTCGACGACGACCACGCTGCCGCGGTCGACGACGGCGTACTGGGCCATGCACGAGATGCCGGTGTGGTGCGCGACGACCTCGCCGTTCATGCTGGTGATGCGGCTGCCGCCCGCCATCAGCTCGCCGGCGGCGCGCGACGACGCGGCGCGCTCGCAGATCTGCGGCCGGCCTTCGAGGCAGCGGCGGCAGCGTCCGCACGACGCGGAGAACTGGAACACGACGTGGTCGCCGACCTTCAGGTCGGTGACCGCCGCGCCGATCTCGACGATCTCGCCCGAGCCTTCGTGGCCGAGCAGCATCGGCAGCGGCCGCGGGCGGTCGCCGTTGATCACCGACAGGTCGGAGTGGCACAGACCGGCGCCGGCGATCCGCACCAGCACCTCTTCGGCCTTCGGGGGGGCGAGCGTGACCTGCTCGATCGAGATCGGCCGGCTGTCGGCGAACGGACGGGGGGCGCCGCTCGTGCGCAGAACGGCGGCCTTGCATTGGATGCTCATCGAAGTCGTCTCCGGGTTCACCTGCGCACGGCGCGCGGGTGGTGGGTGTGATCGTCATACTCCGGGCGCCGCACGTCGCACGCGCGCCGCGCCGGATGCGCGCTCTGGGGGCGCGTCCGCGCAAAGCATACAAGGTGCGTCGCCGGTGCGGTGCAACGCGGGCGCGGCGGCGCTGGCGTTCGACCGACCGGCTGGTGTACGCTCACGGGTTGCCGGCGGCCCGCCCGGGGCCCAGACACGGAGACCAGCGATGCAGACCAATGCGACCCATCCCGAGCGCGAGAAGGCCTGGGCCATGCCGCTCGAGCAGATCGACGTCAGCAAGGGCTACCTGTTCGAGCAGGACATCGTCGGCTTCTACTTCGAGCGCCTGCGCAAGGAGGACCCGGTCCACCTCGCGGTCAGCAAGCGCTACGGGCCGTACTGGTCGGTCACGAAGTACAAGGACATCATGGAGGTCGAGGTCAACCACGGTACGTATTCGTCCGATGCGCACCTGGGCGGCATCGCGCTCGCCGAGCGTCCCCCCGAGGAGGTGTTCCCGAGCTTCATCGCGATGGATCCGCCGCGCCACGACGAGCAGCGCCGCACCGTCAGCCCGATCGTGGCGCCCGGCAACCTCGCGGCGCTCGAGTCGACGATCCGCGAGCGCACGCGCCGCGTGCTCGACGGCCTGCCGATCGGCGAGGAGTTCGACTGGGTGCAGCGCGTGTCGATCGAGCTCACCACGCAGATGCTGGCGACGCTGTTCGACTTCCCGTTCGAGGAGCGCCGTCTGCTCACGTGGTGGTCGGACATGGCGACCGGCGACCCGGACGGCAACGGCGCGGTGCAGTCCTGGGAGCAGCGCATGGACGAGCTGCGCAAGTGCCAGGCCTACTTCACGCGGCTGTGGAACGAGCGCGTGAACGCGCCCCCCCGCAACGACCTGATCTCCATGCTCGCGCACTCGCCCGCGACGCGCGACATGGGACCCCGGGAGTTCCTCGGCAACCTGCTGCTGCTGATCGTGGGCGGCAACGACACCACGCGCAATTCGATGAGCGGCGGGCTGCTGGCCCTGCACCGGAATCCGCACGAGTACGACAAGCTGCGCGCCAACCCCGCGCTGGTGACCAGCCTGGTGCCCGAGATCATCCGCTGGCAGACGCCGCTGGCGCACATGCGGCGCACCGCGCTGAAGGACACGACGCTCGGCGGAAAGCCGATCCGCAAGGGCGACAAGGTCGTGATGTGGTACCTGTCGGGCAACCGCGACGAGGAGGCCATCGAGCAGGCCGACCGGTTCATCGTCGACCGCGCCCGGCCGCGCCAGCACATCTCGTTCGGCTTCGGCGTCCACCGCTGCGTGGGCAACCGCCTCGCCGAGCTGCAGCTGAAGGTCCTGTGGGAGGAGATCCTCGTGCGGTTTCCGCGGATCGAGGTCGTCGGCGAGCCGGTGCGCACGAAGTCGAACTTCGTGCACGGATTCACCGAGATGAAGGCGGTGATCCCGACCCGTCTGTCCTGATCCGTCCGACCGGCCCTCTGCGGCCGGCGCCGCGTCAGTGCGTGTGCCGGACGTCGTCCAGCGCGGCGGCCAGGCGGTCCACGCCCTCGGCGATCCGCTCGGGGGCCACGGTGGCGAAGGCCAGCCGCAGCGTCCGGCGGTCGGGCCGCTCGGCATGGAACGCCTCGCCCGGCACGTACATCACGCCGCGCGCCAGCGCGTGGGGCAGCAGCGCCGTCGTGTCGACCGCGTCGTCGAAGCGCGCCCACACGAACATGCCGCCGGGCGGCGGCGCGAACCGCAGCGCATCGCCGAACCGGCGCCGCAGCGCCTCGGACAGGGCGGCACAGCGCTCGGCGTAGTGCCGCCGCACCGCCTGCAGGTGCGCTTCGAGCCGACCGGAGCGCAGGTAGTGCGCCGCCACCTCCTGGCTCAGCGTGGACGTGTGCAGGTCCAGGCTCTGCTTGGCGAGGATCGCCGGGCCGCGCAGCCAGTCCGGCGCCGCCATCCACCCCACCCGCAGCGCCGGCGCGATGGTCTTCGACAGCGTCGACAGGTGCACCACGCGCTGCGCGGCGCCCGGAATCGTCCGCGCCAGCGTCCACAGCGTCGGCGGCCCGCCCGCGTCGAAGCGCAGTTCCGAGTACGGGGCATCCTCGATCACCACGACGTCGTGCGCCACCGCCCAGCGCAGCAGGGCCTGCCGCCGCCCGAGCGCCATGCGCACGCCGGACGGGTTGCCGAACTCGGGCACCACGTAGAGCACCCGCGGCGGGCGCCAGCCGCGGCGGCGCGCCTCGTCGCGCAGCGCATCGAGCCGGTCGGTGCACGCGCCGTCGGCGTCGGTCTCCAGTCCCAGCACGTTCGCCTGCGCCAGGGTGAACACCTGCAGCGCCGCCAGGTACGCGGGACGCTCGACGATGACCGTGTCGCCCGGATCGAGCAGCACGCGCGCGAGCAGGTCGATGCCCTGCTGCGATCCGGTGGTCACGATCAGGTCGTCGGCCGCCGTCGCGGCGCCGCGGGCGCTCATGTGCGCCGCCAGCGCGTCGCGCAGCGCGGGCTGCCCGTCGGTGGTGCCGTACTGGAGCGTGGTGTGCGGATCGTCGAGCGCTGCGCGCGTCGCGGCCCGGATGCCCTCGACGTCGAAGGTCTCGGGCGCGGGCAGGCCGCCTGCGAAGGAGATCATGCCCGGCGCCTTCGCATGGGCGAGCAGGTCGCGCACTGCGGAGCTGCGCACGCCGTGCATGCGCTGCGCGAGCCGGGGCGACGCGTGGGGCGCGTGGGCGTCGGGGGCGTCCTGGTCGTCGCGGGCCTCGCGCGCGTCACGGGCGTCACGGGCGTCGGAGCGGGCGGCAGCGCCGGGGGTAGGGCTGCGCTGCAGGCGAGTGGTGGTCGGTTCGGTGTTCATCGCCGCATTGTTGGGCGGGGCACCCTCCGCGGTGAAGCACGGTTGCACCGACCGGGACCGGTGCCGTGCCGGCGGCGCGACCGATACGGTGCCGGCCCGGGGCCGGCGCGTCGTCGTCCGGTCATCGCGGGTTGCTACGATGACGCGTGCATCGCCGTGACGTGCAGACCCCCGAGACCGGAGCCGCCATGAATCCCACCGCCCCCCGCCGCAGGTTCGTCCGCCTTCTGGGCGCCACCGGCCTGCTGGCCACCAGTGCCGCGTGGCTGCAGGGGTGCGGCAGCGACGGCGACGGGCAGGAGGTGGTGTTCGCCCACGGGGTCGCCAGCGGCGATCCGCTGGCCGACCGCGTGATCCTCTGGACCCGCGCCACGCCCAGGCTGGACGCGCCCGTCGAACTGGTCTGGCAGGTCGCCGACGACGCCGGATTCGCGCGCCCGGTGCGCTCGGGGACGGTGCGGGCGACGCCCGAGGCCGACTTCACCGCGAAGGTGGACGTGACCGGGCTCGCCCCGGGGCGCACGTACTTCTATCGCTTCGGCTTCGGCACGCTGTTCTCCAGCGTCGGCCGCACGCGCACGCTGCCGGCGGCCGGGGTGTCGGGCGTGCGGCTCGCGGTGTTCTCGTGCGCGAACTTCCCCGCGGGCTACTTCAACGTCTATGCGGACGCGGCCCGGCAGGACGACATCGACTGCGCGCTGCACCTCGGCGACTACCTGTACGAGTACGCCAAGGACGGTTATGCGTCCGCGCAGTCGGCCGCGCTGGGCCGGGTGTCGGTGCCCGCCCACGAGCTCGTCACCCTGAGCGACTACCGTCGGCGCTACGCGCAGTACCGGTCCGATCCGGATCTGCAGGCCGTGCATGCGGCGATGCCAATGATCGCCGTCTGGGACGACCACGAGGTGGCCAACAACGCGTGGCGCGACGGCGCCGAGAACCACGATCCGGCGTCGGAGGGGCCGTACGCGGCCCGGCGCGCGGCGGCACTCCAGGCGTATCACGAGTGGCTGCCGATTCGTCTGCCGGATCCGGCGCGCAACGACCGCATCTACCGCAGCTTCGACTTCGGCGACCTGGTGTCGCTGCACATGCTCGACACCCGGCTGATCGCGCGCGACCGCCAGATCGACCGGATGGCGTACGTGAACGGCAGCGACGTCGACGCCGCCCGCTTCGCGACCGACCTGGCAGACCCGGCCCGGCAACTGCTCGGCGCGGAGCAGACCGCATGGCTGCGGCAGGCGATCGGCGCGTCGCGGGCCGGCTGGCAGATGCTGGGCCAGCAGGTGCTGATGGCGCGCATGCCGGTGCCGTCGCCGCTGCTGCTGCAGACGGTCACCGTGTCCGAGTACGCGCGCATGCTGCTGAAGGCGCGCCTCGCGCCGCAGACGCTGACCGCGCAGGAGCAGGCCGTGCTCGCGGCGCCCAGCGTGCCCTACAACATGGATGCCTGGGATGGCTACCCGAACGCGCGCGAGGCCGTGCTGGCGATGGCGACCGAGTTCGACCGCGAGCTCGTCGTGCTGACCGGCGACACGCACAATGCCTGGGCCAGCAACCTGCAGGATGCGTCGGGACGTCAGGTGGGGGTCGAGTTCGCGGGGCCGTCGGTGACCTCGCCGGGCTTCGAGGACATCTTCCCGGACGAGGATCCGGCGCTGTTCGCGAGCGCGCTCGAGCAGCTGATCGGGCCGCTCGTCTATGCCGACACCAGCCGGCGCGGCTACCTGGTGGTGACCGCCACGCGCGACGAGGTGCGGGCCGACTGGCGCTACGTCAGCACGATCACGTCGCGGCAGTACACGACGACGGTCGGCAAATCACTGCGCACGCTGCCGGGCGCGGGCAATCGCAGGGTGGTCCCGGTCGCCTGACCCGGCCGCGTTGTCCGCGCGCGGTGCACGTCCGTCCCAGAAGGGCCGCGCGCGGCGCAGTCCGGCGAGCGTGCGCGTGATCGTCGGCACGAGGTCCGTGCGCTTCGCGTCCAGCCAGCCGACGGCGAACCAGGCGCGCGGGTCGTCGGTCACCGCGCGCGAGAACAGCGCGATCGCCACGCACAGGTCGTTGTACGCACCGAGCTGCTCCTGCACGGGGGCGAGGCGCGCGAGGTAGCGGGCCACCTTCCGGCGCCCGTACAGCGCCGCCACGAACTCCACCGCGTAGCGCAGACGCTTGACCCGCCGCCGCAGGCGGTGCCGCGCGTCGTCGGGCAGGGCCTCGAAGCGGCGGGCATCGCGCCGCACCTGCCGGTGCCAGCGCTGCAGACGGACGGCCAGCCCCGCGCGCAGCGCCTCCTGCGCCGCACTGGCCGACCCGTCTTCCGACCCGTCAGCCGATCCATCCGCCGATCCATCCGCCGGCGCGTCAGCCGCTCCACCACCCGACACGAACCGCTGCAGCCGCAGTGCCAGGTCCGTGAACGCGGCCGAACGCGCGACCTGCACCGGCGCATCGGCCGCATCCGGGTCCTCGGCACTGAAGGGCTCGGTGAAGGGCGCGCCGGCCTCGCGCAGGCGCGGCAGCAGCGTCGCTTCGAGGGCGTCGCGGTCGCGCTGCCCGCCGAGCTGCCGGAACACCACGGCAATCTCCTGCGTCCACGCCGGGTCGATGCCGGTCGCCCAGCCGTCGAACAGGCGCAGCGCCGTCCGAAGCCGGCGCAGGCCGACGCGCATCTGGTGCACGTGGTCGGCGCCGTGTCGCGCGCCGGCGATCTCGCCGGCGTTGGCGAGCACCTGCATCAGGCAGGACGACAACACCGAGCGTGCCGCATCGTCGACCGTCGCG
>JAKOZZ010000446.1 GCA_029779755.1 Pseudomonadota bacterium | reverse complement strand
GGTCGAGGGCTCGACTGCGGCGTTGACCGCGCGTCCGTTGACGCGCATCGAAACGTTCACCGTCATGGTGTCTCCTCACGCTTTGTCTTCGATGCCGCAAAATACCGCTCCCCGCAGGGATCGGCAATCGAGACCGGACCGTTTCAGGGCATACCCCGAGCGCCCGCCGGGACGGTGTCCGTGCGCGCCTGCGGCGCCGGCTGTGCATGCCGGCGGCCCTGGCGGGTGTGTGCCTGCGGCCTCGGCTGGTGTACGCCTGCGGCCTCGGTTTTTGCGGGAGAATCGGGCGGCTTTTCCTCTTGTGACGGCGCATCCCCATGGACAACATCGATCTGCAGGTACTGAAGGCCGCGTCCGAGTGGCGCCGGGCCGGCCATGCGTGCGTGCTGGGCACCATCATGCGGACCTGGGGCTCGGCGCCCCGGCCGGTCGGTTCCAACGTCGTGATCCGAGACGACGGGCTGGTCGTCGGCTCCGTCTCCGGCGGCTGCGTCGAGGACGACCTGGTCGCGCGGGTGCGCGCGCAGGGCATGTCGATGCAGCGGCCCGAGGCGATCCGCTACGGCGTGTCGGCCGAGGAGGCGACCCGCTTCGGGCTGCCGTGCGGCGGCACGCTCGAGCTGCTGCTCGAGCCCGTGCGCGCGCACTCGGCGATCGAGGCGCTGCTCGAGCGGCTCGAGGCGGGGCGCGTGACGCGTCGCACCGTCGACCGCACCACCGGCGTGGCCACCCTGGAGGACGGCATCGGGTCCGACGAACTGCACCTGGACGACGAACGCCTGGTGGCCGTGTTCGGCCCGAGCTGGCGGCTGCTGATGATCGGCGCCGGCCAGCTCAGCCAGTACCTGGCCGAGATGGCCGGCATGCTGGGCTACCAGGTCACGGTGTGCGATCCGCGCGAGGAGTACGCCGACACCTGGCCGGTGGCGGGCGCGCGGCTCGTGCGCACGATGCCCGACGACACCGTGATCGCGTTCCGGCCCGACCGTCATACGGCGATCGTCGCGCTCACCCACGATCCCAAGCTCGACGACATGGCGCTGCTCGAAGCGCTGCGCTCGGACGCGTTCTACGTCGGGGCGATCGGCTCGCGCCTGAACCAGCAGAAGCGGCGCGCGCGCCTGATCGAGCACTTCGAGATGACCGACGCCGAGCTCGATCGGCTGCACGGACCCGTCGGCCTCAAGAACGGCGCGCGCACGCCGCCCGAGATCGCCGTGTCGATCCTGGCCGAGCTCACGGCGGTGCGGTATGGCTACCGCATTCCCGAGCCGCAGCCGGTGGGCGCGGGGCAGCACGTCGAAGCCGGCTGCCGCGTTGACTGACGGCGCCGTGCGTTCCGACGACGGCGCTGTGCGTCGCGGCGTCGCAGCGCGCGCGCTGGGCATCCGGCATGGGTGACCTCGGCGCCAGTGTCGTGGTCGCGGCCCGGCTGATCGGCGGCGCCGATCCGGGCCTGTGGCCGATCGTGCTGCTGGGGCTGCAGGTGAGTGCGGCAGCGACCGCGCTCGCCGCCCTGGCGGCGTTCCCGCTGGCGGCCTGGATCGCGCTCACGCCGTTCCGCGGCCGCGGCGTGGTCATCGCCGTGCTCAACGCGCTGATGGGGCTGCCGTCGGTGGTCGTCGGTCTGTTCGTGTACCTGCTGCTGTCGCGCGCGGGTCCGCTCGGCCCGATGGGGCTGCTGTTCACGCCGACGGCGATGGTGATCGCGCAGACGGTCCTGGTCCTGCCGCTGATGACGGCGCTCGCGCGCCAGACGCTCGAGGACGCGCTGTCCGAGTTCGGCCCGTACCTGCGTTCGCTGCGGGCCGGCACGGGGCAGACGGTCGCGACGCTGCTCGCCGAGACGCGGTTCTCGCTGCTCACCGTGCTGCTGGCGGGGTTCGGCCGCGCCGCCTCGGAAGTGGGGGCGGTGATGATCGTGGGCGGCAACATCGACGGCTTCACCCGGGTGATGACGACGGCGATCGCCCTCGAGACCAGCAAGGGCGACCTCGCGCTGGCGCTGGGCCTGGGGATCGTGCTCGTGACGACGGTGCTGCTGGTGAACGCGCTGGCGTTCGGCGTCCGGCAGTATGCGCTGCGCCGCCATGGCTGACGGGATGTCCGAAGCACGCATCCGGTGCAACGGCGTGGTCGTGCGCCGCGGTGAAGTGCAGGTCCTCGACGGTGTCGACCTCGACCTGCCGCTTCAGGCGCGTTCGGTGCTGATTGGTCCGAACGGCGCGGGCAAGACGACGCTGCTGCAGACGCTGCACGGCCTGGTGCGGCCGAGTGCGGGGCAGGTGCGGGTGACGCGGGGGGCCGCAAGCGGGGGGGCAGGGACCGGGGCGGCAGCGACCGGCGCGGCAGAGGTGGGGGCGGCAGGGACTGGGGCGGCCGACCGCGCAGTGCGCTTCGGGCTGGTGTTCCAGAAGCCGATGATGCTGCGGCGGACCGCCGCCGGCAACATCGCGCACGCGCTGGCGCTGGCCGGCGTGCCGGCCTCCGAACGTGCGGCGCGCGCGGCCGCCGCGCTCGACGACGTCGGTCTCGGCTATGCGGCGCAGCGCCCGGCGCGTCGCCTGTCGGGCGGCGAGCAGCAGCGGGTGGCGATCGCGCGTGCGCACGCGCTGGCGCCGGACTGTCTGCTGCTCGACGAGCCCACGTCCAGCCTCGATCCCGGTGCGTGCCGCGCGATCGAGCAGCATCTGCTG
>JAKOZZ010000441.1 GCA_029779755.1 Pseudomonadota bacterium | reverse complement strand
AGGCGCCGACGTCGTACCCGTCGGTGGTCGCGTAGTCCTGTACTGCATTTGGACGATCGCGTGCCTCGAGGCGGGTGTCGAGCATGTGCAGCGCAAGCAGGCCACCGAAGTTGAACGAACGGTACAGGCGAGCCGGATTCGCCGGGTCTGGCAGGCGTGTCGGCAGCCACTCGTGGAACGCCTGGATGGCCGCGGCACGGCGCGCAGCGAAGGGACCGTCACGCGCGTCCACGTGGGTGGGCGCGCCATCGCGCCAAGCGTCGTTCAGGACTTCATGATCGTCCCATACGGCGATCATCGGCGCACTGGCGTGCAGCGCGCGCAGGTCCGGGTCGGTGCGTTGCCTCGCGTGCAGGGCCCGGTAGTCCGCCAGCGAGACCGGAATGCGCGCATGTTCGGACGCGCGCACGCGCGGGCCGGCCCCAGCGACCTTGAATCCAGGGGAAAGGGTTTCGTAGAGGTAGTCGCCCAGATGGACCAGACAGTCGAGATCGGTTCGTCGCGCGGCCTGCGCGTAGGCGTGGAAGAAGCCGGCGGAATAGTGCGCGCAGGAGAACACCGCCAGTCGCACTTCTTTGGCACCTGCCTCGGGCAGCGTGCGTGTGCATCCGAGCGGCGAATGCTGCTCGCCGTGCGAGAATCGATAGAAGTACTGCTGCCCCGGTTGAAGCCCGCCCGCATCCACCTTGACGGTGAAGTCACGCTCGGGACCGGTCGCCGCGGATCCCGAGGCGACCACGCGCTCGAAGCGCGGATCGCCGGACAGCGCCCAGGTCAGCTCGAGCGCCTCGGCGCCAGCCGTGGTCACGCGTGTCCAGAGGATGACGCGATCGGCCAGCGGGTCACCGCTTGCGACACCATGCGCGAACGCCACCATGCGCCGGTCCTGCGCGGGGCCCTCAGGCGTCGGCGCCGGGTCCTCCGGCACCGATGCCGTGGCGCCTTCGGAACCCTCCCCCGATGCAGTGCAGGCGGTCAGCACCCGCGTCGACACGATCGTGCCGAGTGCGCCGACAACCCGGACGAAGCGCCTGCGTCCGCGGTGCGTCTGCTTCATCGCCGCCTCCCTCTCCTCCCGATCGCACGCCAACCCACTTCGGCCGGTGAGCCCGTCTCCGCGCCACACTAGAATCGTGCCCGCGCGGTACGCATCGGACGCCATCATGCCGAATCTCACCGACGAATTCAGCCGCCAGGCGCGCGCGCAGGCGCACGCGCCGGCCGTGATCGCCGGCGCGCACACGCTCGGATTCGCGGCGTTCGATGCGATCGTCTGGCGCGTGGCGACGGCGCTTGCCCGTGCGGGCTTCGTGCGCGGCCTCGTCGTCGCCGTCACCTTCCGGGACGAATTCGCGCATCTGGTCGCCGCCTGCGCACTGGCGCGCCTCGGCGCGACGCAGGTGCCGCTGCCCGAGCGTGAACCGCCGCAGGTGCGCGCAGGCATCGCCGCCGCAACCGGTGTCGCCGTGCTGCTCACCGACGTCGGGCATGGCGCCGACGCCGGCGTCCCGCGGCACGTGATCGACGTGCGCGCGGCCGGCAGCGAAGGCGCGCCGATCGACCCGGGCGTGCGCGATCCGCACCCGTCGGCACCGTGGCTGATGATGCACGGCTCGGGGACGACCGGGCGTGCGAAGGTCATGCCCCTGAGTCACATGCAGTGGCTCGCGCGGCTGCAGGCGCAGCGGACCCTGCTCGGGCTGCGGGCCGGGGAACCCGCACTGTGCATGGGCACGATCGACTTCGCCACGACGCGACACCGCTACCTCGAGACCCTGGCCACCGGCGGCACGATCGTTCTGTTCGACCGTCAGCGCGACGGTCTGCTCTACGTGCACCGACGACACCACGTCCGCGTGCTGTACGCATCGACCATGCACCTGCAGCAGCTGGTCGACTGGCTGCCGGACGATGCGCACCACGTGCTGCAGGGACTGCGAGTGCTGCGCGTGGGGAACTCGCACGTCTCCGAACCGTTGCGGGCACGCGCGCTCCGCAGCCTGACTCCCCACCTGTACGTCGCGTATTCGACCAACGAATTCGGCCCCGTGACCGTCGCGCCCCCGGACGACATCGCCCGACATCCGGGCACGGTCGGGCGCCCCGCGCCGGGGGTGGAGATTCGCGTGCTCGACCCGTCCGGACGCCCGGTGCCGCCTGGCACGCCCGGGCAGATCGCGCTGCGCGGGCCGGGGTGCATCGACGGCTACCTGAACGATGCGCAGGCCACCGCGACGAGCTTCCGCGACGGATGGTTCCAGCCGGGGGACGTCGGCACGCGGCTCGCCGACGGGCAACTGATCCACCGCGGCCGCAGCGACGACATGATGATCTTCGACGGCATCAACATCTCGCCGACCGAGATCGAGAACGTGATGTCGGCGCACCCCGCCGTCGCGCAGGCGGTCGCCTTCGCGGTGCCCTCGCGCGTGCACCATCACTGGCCCGTCTGTGCGCTCACGCTAAACCCCGGCGCACACGCCGACGCCGACACGTTGCGCGCATTCGCGTCGGAGCGCCTGGGCATGCGCGCGCCGCGGCAGGTCGTGGTGATCGACGCAATCCCGCGCACGGACAGTGGAAAGCCGCTGCGGCGCGCACTCGCAGAACGCTTCGCGGCCCCCTCGCCTTCGATCGCGCAGGGCGCCGAGGGGGCGCCCGGCCCATCCCGCGAGCCCGGGGACGACGAACGCCCGAGCGGCGACGCGCCCGCTACGTCCGGATGAACGCCTCCAGCAGACGATTGAACTCGGCCGCGCGCTCGAAGTACGCCGAGTGACCGGCCTGCTCGACGTAGGCGACCCGCACGTTGGGCGCCACGCTGGCGATGGCTTCCTGCGCGAACGGCGGGATCAGGATGTCCTCGGTGCCCACGATGCACAGCACCGGGCAGCCCACCGTCGCGAGTTCGGCCGGATCCCGCCGCCGCAGCGCACTCAGCCGCGGCCGGAACGCCTCCTTGTCGATCACCTGCCCCATGTCGTCCCACTGGCGATAGAGCCAGTGCATCGCGGGCTGCTCGCGGGCGAGCCGTTCTCCGCAGCCCGGATGGATGCCGGCCTCGACCAGGCGCGCCGCCGTCGCGCGGGCGGCCTTGTCCCACGCGTCGACCCGCCCGCGCCAGGGCTCGGGAATACGCCGGAAGTCGATCGAGCCGGTGGTGTTGCACAGCACCGCGCCGGCGAGCCGCCCGGCATGGCGCAGCGCGTACTCGACCACCGTCCAGCCCCCCATCGACTGACCCACCAGGTGGAAGCGCTCGAGTCCCAG
>JAKOZZ010000420.1 GCA_029779755.1 Pseudomonadota bacterium | reverse complement strand
GCCTCGATGCGGACATCCGGTCGGCCGAGCACAACGACTTCACCGGGCTGCGCACGCTGGCGCCGCACATCGCCCGGGTGCTGTTCAACGGGCAGGCCGCCGGACGCTTCGCACCGGCCTTCGCATCGGCCGGATATGCGGTGTGCGTCCTGCCCTCCACGAGTCCGGCGAACGCACGCCTGCGCTTCGCCGACAAGCTCGCCGCCTGGCGGGCGGCCGCAGCCTGGGAAGAGGAGTGCGCATGAAGTCCCGCCACGAGGGCGACGACGGTCCCCCGATCACCTTGTCCGAGCAGGACGGCGTGCGCTATCTGCACTTCGGATCCGAGTGGGTGCAGGGGGCGATGAAGATCCGCCAGCCCGACCGCATCGTGCTCGACTACGTGCGTCAGATGATGGGCTGGATGCTGTTCCTGCAGGCGCCGCGCGAGATCCTGCAGCTCGGGCTCGGGGCGGGCGCGCTCACGCGCTTCTGCCTGAAGCACCTGGCCGACACGCGGGTGACGACGGTCGAGCTGAGCGCGCAGGTGATCCGCGCGGCCGAGCGCTGGTTCGCGCTGCCGACCACGGACCCGCGCCTGACCCTGGTGACGGCGGACGCGCACGACTTCCTGATGCGCGCGGGCGTGGCCGGGCGGTTCGGCATCGTGCAGGTCGACCTGTACGACCTGCACGCACGGGGCCCGGTGCTCGATTCGGTGCGCTTCTACCGCGCATGTCGCCGGGCACTGACCGACACCGGGCTGTGCGTGGTGAATCTGTTCGGCGAACACGCGTCGTTCGAGCGCAATCTGCGCAACCTCGACCAGGCCTTCGGCGGCCGGCTGCTGCTGCTGCCGCCCGGCGCGGCAGGCAACCGCGTCGTGCTGGCGTTCCAGGGTCCTCCGCTGCGGGTCGCATGGGAGCGCCTGGCGCAGCGGGCCGACCTGCTCGACCGACGCTTCGGCTTCGAGGCGCCCGATTGGGTGCAGGGTCTGCGCGCGCAACACGGCGGATCCGCCTGCACGGTCTGAACGGCCACCCGTCCGCCACAGGCCGTGGCCCTGCGGGGAGGCAGGTACGGTTCAAGCAGCGGCCATGCGCCGATCGGGTCCGTCGGGCCCGGCCGCCGCGCAGCCGCCCGCCAGGAACCGCATCCCATGAACGCGCTGCTGAATCCCGTTCCCGCATCCGTCGATCGCGCGCCGCTCGGTACGTTGCCGCCGTCAGGCGGCCGTGACCCCGCCGCGACGCTGTCCGCGTCAGGTGGCCGTGAATCGCCGGCCGAGGGCCGCGGTGTGTCGGCAGGCAGCGGTGAGTCCTCAGCGTCGGCGTCGACTTCGCGATCGACTTCGCCATCGGCAGCACCGGCGGGGAGCGACCCGGAGCCGATCGGCCGCGCCGGTCAGCGCGTGCAGGTCGCCACGCTGCTGGATGCCCTGGTGGCCGACGGCATGATCAGTGCCGAGGACGGGATGAAGAGCGCCTTGTACGCGCGCCTGTCGACCTCGGACCAGCATGCGCTGGTGTCGATCGCGCAGCGCAAGCTGCGCGGCGCGAAGCCGCCGCACCGCACCCTGGATCTCGAGGCGCTGACGGAGTGGTTCGCGCGCCGGGTCGGTCTGCCCTTCGTGCACATCGATCCCTTGCGCGTGAACTTCTCGCGGGTGGCCGAGGTGATGTCGAGCCAGTACGCATCGCGGTTCCGCATCCTGCCGGTGGAGGTGCGTCCGGGGGAGGTGGTGATCGCCACGGCCGAGCCCTTCCTCACCGACTGGATCGCCGAGCTCTCCCAGCTGCTGCGCTGCGAGATCCGCCGCGTGGTCGCCAATCCGCTCGACATCACGCGCTACATCGCCGAGTTCTTCAGCCTCGCCAAGTCGGTGCGCGACGCGCAGAAGAACGGCGCGACCAACACGCAGAACAATTTCGAGCAGCTGGTCGAGCTCGGCCGCAGCGCCAAGAACCTCGACGCCAACGACCAGCACGTGGTCACGATCGTCGACTGGCTGCTGCAGTACGCGTTCGACCAGCGGGCCAGCGACATCCACCTCGAGCCGCGGCGCGAGCTGGGCGCGGTGCGCTTCCGCATCGACGGCGTGCTGCACAACGTCTATCAGGTGCCGGCGTCGGTGCTGTCGGCGATGACCAGCCGGCTGAAGCTGCTGGGCCGGATGGACGTGGTCGAGAAGCGGCGTCCGCAGGACGGACGCATCAAGACGCGCTCCGGCGCGGGCCGCGAGATCGAGATGCGTCTGTCGACCCTGCCGACCGCCTTCGGCGAGAAGCTGGTGATGCGGATCTTCGACCCCGAAGTGCTGGTGCGCGACTTCGCCGAGCTGGGGTTCTCGGACGAGGACCGGGGGCTGTGGAACGCGATGACCGACCGTCCGAACGGCATCGTGCTGGTGACCGGCCCCACCGGGTCGGGCAAGACCACCACGCTCTACACGACGCTCAAGCAGCTGGCCAACGAGGAGGTCAACGTCTGCACCGTCGAAGACCCGATCGAGATGGTCGAGCCCAGCTTCAACCAGATG
>JAKOZZ010000409.1 GCA_029779755.1 Pseudomonadota bacterium | reverse complement strand
CTCGGCGTTCCGGTGCAGGCGCGCACGACCCGCGACGGCAACGAGATCCTGCGCAGCCTGCCCGGCGACCGCCTGCGCCAGGGCCTGTTCGTGGGGTTCTCCGACGGGGACGCCGGCCGGGGCGGGGGCTTCGGCGACTACACCGTGCGCAACGTCGTCGGGATCGATCCGCACCAGCGGCTGCTGGCGATCGCCGGCACGCCCAGAGCGGGCGACCGGGCGGTCTTCTGCACGCGCGACCAGCAGGCCGCGCGCCGTGACCTCACGCGCATCTGCACCGAACTGCGCAGCGAGGTGGAGGAGGAGGACCTGCAGATCCGCGGCGCGCTCTACCACTCATGCGTTGCGCGTGGCGAGCAGCTGTTCGGCGACAACGGCGCCGAGATGGCGCTGATCCGGCATTACCTCGGCGACGTGCCGCTGATCGGGTTCCACGCGAACGGCGAGATCGCGCGCGATCGCATCTACGCACACACCGGCGTGCTGACCGTGTTCGTCTGAGTCACCGTCTTCCGAGTCAAGCGCCCTGGAGCGCGTCTCCCGTCGGAGCGTCCGGAACGCCGTCGGCGGCGGCGCGCCATGCGCCGACGAGACCGCGGATCTCGCCGAGGCTGGCCACGACCACGGTGGCGGGCGGCGGCCTGCGCTGCAGCACGGGATGGCTGCCCCCGACCCACAGCGCCGTACCGCGCGGCAGCACGGCGTGGAGTTCGGTCAGCGCACTCGTGACCTGGGTTGCCGCGGGCGCCGCCGAACACGAGACCGCGACGACGTCGGCCCGGCAGGCCGCGGCCGCGGCCGCGATCTCGCGCGCCGGCAGCCGGGTGCCCAGGGGCAGGCACGCGCAGCCTTCCAGCACGAGCAGGGCCTCCGCCATCAGCAGCCCCAGTCCGTGCCCTTCCATCGGCAGCGTCGCCAGCACGATCTGCGGCGCCAGACCCGCGCGCGGCACCCGGGCGATCTCGGCGCGCAGCAGCGACTGGAGCAGTTCGGAGTACTGGTGCTCCTGATAGATCGCGAGCGCTCCACGCGCCCACTCATCGCCTACGCGACGCGTGAGCGGCACGCACAGATCGAGCACGAAGCGTTCGAGCCCCATGCCGACGATGGCCTGCCTCAGGCCCTGCTGAAGCGCGTCGACACGGTTGGCACGCAGATGGTCGACGAGCGGTCGCAGCATACGGTCGTCGCCGTGCTCCGCGAGGCCCGCCACGCCCGCCACGCCCGCCGCGGCGCGCGTGCGCCGGACGACGCGGGCGCGGCCGACGGGGACGGGAGCGGGCGCCTCCAGCAGCGCGCGCAGACGCTCGGCGGGAAGCGGCACCACACGGCCGGGCCGGTGTCCGGCGTCGAGCAGTCGTCGCAGCAGGTGCAGCCGGTCGACCTGGTCCGCGGGATACGCCCGCTCGCCGAAGGCGTCCCGCGAGGGCGAGGGGAACCCGTAGCGGCGCTCCCAGACGCGCAGGAGATCCTTGCTCAGCCCGGTCTCCCGCTCCACGGCAGCGATGCCCAGGAGCACGGGGCCGCCGGACGGGATCATCGACGGCCGCCGCGCCGGGTCGCCAGGCACGCGGCGTCGGATGCACGGAACTGTTTTGTCATGGACAAACTGGAAGTATTGTAGGAATCTGCGCGCAAACCAGAGGGTTCTGGTGCCCAAGTATAGGGAGGCTCCGCCATGCTGCCCAAGACAACCATCGCACTCTGCGCGGTCATTCTCGGTGCCCACTGGGCGGCAGCCGAGGCGCGACCCGCGGCGGCCGATGCGCGACCGGTGGTGTCGGGGGCACCAGCCTCCCCGCCGGGCGCCTGCCCGGCGCTGCTGAACGTCAGCGCGCCGCGCCTGCAGGACGAGCAGCCCCAGTCGTTGTGCCAGTACGCGGGCAAGGTGGTGCTCGTGGTCAACACCGCCAGCCTGTGCGGGTACACACCCCA
>JAKOZZ010000400.1 GCA_029779755.1 Pseudomonadota bacterium | reverse complement strand
TCGAGGTCGTCGAGCGGGCGTTCCGTGCGATGGAGCGCGGCGTGGCCAACGAGGTCGCCGCGCTGGCGGAGTTCCTGAACGCGCGCTACGCGTCCGGGGACTTCAACCGCGTGCGCTTCGACGAGGTGCGCCGCCTGGCCGACACCTGCCCGACCGGATGCGCGATCGCGGCGTCGGGGCCGGTGGAGGCGGTCGACCTGTCCGGCGTGCCCGGTCTGGCGCTGCGCCTGGCCGAACGGGGGCGCTGAGTGCCTGCCGGTGCGCCGACCCGGTATGCTGGTCGCCCGGACGTCGTCGAGGGGCAGGGGGCGGTGGGGCGAGCCATGAACGCGGTGCTGCGGGGGCTGCAGGCGACAGACGCGCGCAGCCTGTTCTTCGTCGCCCTGGGTGTGCTGCTGCTGGCGATGACGCCGCACGGCATCCTCTCGGGCAACGAGGAGCAGTACCTGGCCGAGGCGTTCCGCACGGTGCGCCCCGAGGCATGGCCGGCGGCGTCGAACCTGCTGGGCGGCTTTCCGCACGCCTTCGTGTTCAACCACGCGATGGGCACGCTGGTCGACGTCCTCGGCTTTCCGGTCGCGCAGGCCGTCGGGCGCGGGGCGGCGATCCTGCTGTACGCGTTTGGCCTTGTGCGTCTGTTCCGCCTGTTCCAGCTGAACACGATGATGGCCGCGGTCGTGCTGTGCGCCTACCTGGTGCTCGGCGAGAGCCTGATCGGAAACGAATGGCTCTTCAGAGGCGTCGAGCCCAAGGTCTTCGCCTACGGTCTGGTCTTGCTGGCGCTCGTTGAAGCGGTGCGCGCCCGTCCGCCGGCCTGCTTTGCACTGCTGGTGGCCGCAACCTACGTACACGCCTTCGTGGGCGGGTTCTGGGCGGTCATCCTTGCGATCATGCTTCTGACCGACCCGCGCATCCGGGCGCGGGTGGTGGTGGCCGGTGCGGCCGCGACGGTGGCGGTGATGCCCTACGTCGTCTTTCTGTCGCGAACCGGGTATGCGCAGTTCGTGCCGGGCGAAGCCGCGCCGAGCGGGCCGTCCGTCGGCTGGATCCTCAGCTATGTGGCGTACCCGTGGCACGTGATGCCGTTTCTCGACACGCGTTCCCTGGTGCAATGGGCGCCCGGCATCCTGGGGACCGTGCTGGCTGCGGTGGTGTCAGCCATGTTCTGGCGCCGTGCTGCCGACGATCGGCTGCGGCGGCTGGCGCTGGTCGCCCTGCTGGCCTCGGCCTGGGTGCTGCTCGTTCTGGTCCTGACTGCGTGGCTGGACGACGGAAGACTCGGGCCGTACGTGCTGTTCAGACCGTCCGGACTGGGCCTGCTCCTCGTGCTGCTGTTGTGCGTCGCATCCATGCGGGCCCTGCGCATCCGGCGGGCGTTGTGGCTGTCGGTCGGATTGCTGGCGGGCCTGGTGCCGGCGGTGGTGCCAGTGCTTCAGCAGACCTATCTGTATCCCGCAGCGAGGGATGTCCTGCGCGCCCGCCAGCAGGTTGCGCTGGTCGAATGGATTGCCGGACGCACGGCACCAGACAGCGTGTTTCTGGTCGAACCCGCGCTGGAGGAGCAGTTCTTCGAGCTGGAGCGGCGCACGCAACGCGCGAGTCTGTTCGTGCATCGTTTCACGCCCGGCCGCGCTGCCGACATCCGCGAGTGGTACCGCAGGTACCAGTATCGCGAGTACGTTTTCGACAAGGGGTGCGCCGGTGCAGCGTCGCCGGCGCGCGCGGATTATCTGATCGTCACAACGCAGACCGCGCAGCGGATCGCGATGTCGTGCGGTCGGGTGGTGTTCGAGAGCAGCGGCTACAGCGTCCTTGCCCTCGGCCCTGCCCCGAACAACCCAGCGGAGTGTCGCGCGTGATACCGAAGATCTTTCATCAAGTCTGGATCAACGAACGCACGCCGGAATTGAGTGGTGACTTCCGGCGCTATCGAGACCAATGGCTGGTGCTTCACCCGGGATGGCAGTATCGCCTTTGGAATCTGAAGAACATCGACTTCACTCTGCGCCGTCCGGAACTGCTTTCTCCCGGCTTGTCGTACGTGCAGATGGCAGACCTCCTGAGGCTCGAGGTGCTCCATCAGTATGGCGGGGTCTACTTCGACACCGACTTCGAGCCGCGCAAGCCGATCGATCCGCTCCTGACGGACGTCGATCATGTGTTCTGCACCGAGGACGGGCAGTACGTGTGCAACGCATTCATGGCCGCTGCCCCGGGATCCGAACTGATGCGGCGCTGCCTGGACGCCTTGCCTTCGACCCTGGGCGTGAAGCCGCCCAATGTCGAGACGGGGCCGATCTTCGTGACCGAGCAGATCCTTGGAGAGGGATTCAGCGACCGCGTGCGGATGCTGCCGAGGCGACTCATGTATCCCTACCGCAGTCATGAACTGCATCTCGCGGATGGCGAGTTTCCGGATGCGTACGCGATCCATCGCTGGGCGCATTCCTGGAAGTCCGAGCCCACCTTGACGAGCCGTCTGCGGGATGGCGTTCGCAAGGCCGGGCACCTGGTCGGAATCGGCAGGCGTGCGTGACGGCCTCGCGGCATGCGCACCACGCCGCCCGTTGGCTCGCGCCCGCGGTGCTGCTCGGAATCACGGCGTGCGGTAGCGGCTACATGGACGATCCCGCGGCCGGCGCACCGGCCGCGAGCGCTTTGGCGGCGCAGGACCAACCGCGTCGTCGAGCCAGGAGCGCGCCCGAGCCCGCACAGTCTCGGCTGCAGTCTGGCGACCCACGGGTCGTGTATTGGGTCGACCCCCGCATGCCGTTCAAGGCGCTCGCGCCGTGGCGTCCGATGCGGCAGGTCG
This sequence comes from Pseudomonadota bacterium, assembly GCA_029779755.1. Taxonomy (GTDB): domain Bacteria; phylum Pseudomonadota; class Gammaproteobacteria; order Burkholderiales; family Burkholderiaceae_E; genus Quisquiliibacterium. The sequence goes on along the minus strand of JAKOZZ010000400.1, from coordinate 17,335 downwards.
CGGGACCGAACGGAATGCTGGCCGACGTGGCCGAGCCGGGGATTCCGGGGGCGGGCGGGGATTGGGCGCTGCTACGGACCGTCGACCCCCTCGACGCGCGTCGGGCTGCCTACCGGCACCGGATCTCCGCTGACTTTCCGATGTGGGGCCAGACTTGGCGCAGTGAGATCACGGCGAACTGGACCGACGATGGCTCCAACGTGATGCGAGGTGTCGACTACTGGATCGCCTGGGCCGTCAAGCTCGAGCCCGATACGGTGTCGGCGGGTGCCGGAGAGATCTCGTTGCTCGATTTCCATGTTGTGCCCGATCCGGGAGACACACAGAACAATTCGCCGTTCCATCTGTTCCTCAACGATGGCGCCCTGCGGTTCATGTCGTTGTGGAATCCCGACGCCGTGACCCTGAAGTCGCGTACCCGCCTGCTGCATCTCTGGCGCGAGGACGGCGTGGTGACGGACCGCTGGCACTGGTTCGTGATGAAGGCGCGTTTTCACTGGGACGCAGCGGCGGGACCCTATCTGCGGATCTGGCGTGCGCTGGGCGACGGGCCCCCGGTGCAGATCGCCGCGCGCACCGGTCCCAACGCCTTCAACGACCGGGCGCCGTTCCTGCCGCAGAAGTTCGGCCTGTACCGCTGGGATCCCTGGACGGGCGCACCGACGCGCACGATCTACAGCAAGGGCTTCTACGTGCTGCGCGACCAGGCGGGTGCCCCCCCGCTCGACGAGCACGAGATGCTCGCGCTGCTGCGGTCGATCTGATCGGCAGCCGACACGCGCCATGCGCCTGCTCTACGTCGTCCGCGATCCCTATCCGACGAACCGGCCGGACATCGTCACCCTGTTCGGCGAGGGGCTGTCGGCGCGCGGCATCGCGAGCGACATCGTGGCCCTGCGCCACGGCGGGCTCGCCGACCGCCCGGCGCACTGGCCGGGCGGTGCCGAGCACGTGCGCACGCCGGGGGCAGGGGCCCTGGGACGGGCGCTGGGCGGCCTGCGCAACGACCTGCGCGCGCTGCGCCGTCGCCGCGACTACGACGGCGTGGTGGTGCGCGACAAGATCCTGACGGCGGCGATCGCGCTGCTGATGCGCGGCCCTGCACCGGTCTTCTACTGGGCGTCGTTTCCGATGGCCGAGCACGACCTGGCGCGCGCGGCGATGCCGCTGGGCGGGTGGCTGCGCCGGCAGGCGCTGCGCGCGCGCGGGGCCCTCAGCGCGTGGCTGCTCTACCGCTGGGTCGTGCCGCGCGCCGCGCGGGTGTTCGTGCAGAGCGACGGCATGGCGCAGGTGTTCGCCGCGCGCAGCGGGCGCACCGCGGGCCTCGTCGCCGTGCCGATGGGCGTGAACCCGTCCGAGCTGCGCGGCGTGCCGCCCACGCGGCGCGCGCTGCCCGACGGTGCGCCGTTCACGATGATGTACCTCGGCAGCATGGACCGCGACCGGCGCATCGACTTCCTGCTCGACGTCCTCGTCGCGCTGCGTGCGCGCGCGCCCGCGGTCGACTGGCGGCTGCGGCTCGTGGGCGGCGCGAACACCGCGCCCGAGTTCGAGTGGCTGCAGGCGCGCGTGCACGCGCTGGGCCTCGACGCCTGCGTGACGATGACGGGTCCGGTGCCGCGCGCGCGGGCCTGGGCGCTGGCGGCCGACTGCCACGTCGGACTGTCGGCGATCCCCCGGGGCCCGGTCTACGACGTGTCGTCGCCGACCAAGGTGCTCGAGTACCTCGCGATCGGGCTGCCCGTGCTGGTCAACGACATCCCCGACCAGGCGCACGTGGTGGCGCGCACCGGCGGCGGACTGTGCCGTCCGATGCACGTCGACGACTTCGTCGACGGCGTGCTGGCGCTGCGGGCCGACTTCGACCGCTATGCGGCGCGTGCGCAGGCCGCCCGCGGCTGGCTGCTGGCCGAGCGCGGCTACGACGTGCTGGCCGACCATGTGGCCGCGGTGCTGAAGGAAGCGACCGACTGTCGTGAAAGGTGACGGAATCGGCGTGCCGGCGCGTGGCCGGACCGTACACTGCGCGACGGTTCCACCCTTCCTCCGCCGGTCCGTGTCGATGCGCACCATCCTGCTTCTCGGTCCCGATCTCAATGCCGTCAGCGGCATCAGCACGCACCTCAACCAGCTGCTCGGGTCCGAGGTGGCGCGGCGCTTCCGCGCGCTGCACTTCCAGGTCGGCAGCGAAGGCCGCACCGAGTCGCGGGCGGCAAAGCTGTGGCGCGCGCTGGTGTCGCCGCTGCAGCTGCTGTGGCTGCTGCTGCGCCATCGCCCCGAGATCGTCCACATCAATACCGCGATGGAGCCGAAGGCGTTCTGGCGCGACCTCGTCTACCTGCTGATCGCGCGCGCCTGCGGCCGCCGCATCGTGTACCAGGTGCACGGCGGCATGCTGCCCGAGGAGTTCGCCCGCGGCAGCGCGCTGCGTGCCCGCTTCCTGCGCTGGGTGCTGGGCATGCCCGACCTCGTCGTGCTGCTGGCCCAGGTCGAGCTGCGCGCCTACCGTGCGTTCATGCCGGGCCTGCCGGCGGTGGTGATCGCCAATGCGATCGACACGGGTTGGGCGGGCGTGCGTGCGGATGCCGGGGACGATGACGGCGCCGGCACCCGTGCGGATGCGGGGGCCCACGGCGCCGTCACCGGCGCCGGCCGCGCGCGCGACGTGCTGCGGCTCGTCTACCTCGGGCGGCTGGTCGCCGTGAAGGGGCTGTTCGAGTCGATCGAGGCGGTGGCGCTGCTGCGCGACGCCGGCATCCCCGTGCGGCTGGAGATCGCGGGCAACGGTCCCGACGAGGCGGACCTGCGCGCGCGCGCCGCCGCGCTCGGGCTGCACGACGAGGTCGTGTTCCGCGGCGCGGTCTTCGGCGCGGACAAGGAGCGCCTGTGGCTGCAGGCCGACGTGCTCGTCTTCCCGACCTATCACCGCGAGGGGCTGCCGTACGCGCTGCTGGAGGCGATGGCCGCGGGCGTGGTGCCGGTCACCTGCCCGGTCGGCGCCATCCCCGACGTGATCGAGGACCGGCGCGACGGTCTGCTGGTGCCGCCGCGGGATCCGGCGGCGGTCGCCGCTGCGATCCGATGGCTGGCCGACCACCGCCAGGCGGCCGGTGCGATCGCGCGGGCCGCACGCCAGCGGGTCGGCCGCGACTACTGCGTGGAGCGGCTGGCGGCCGATTTCTGCGGCGTCTACAGCCGCCTCTGACGCGCGCGTCGACCCCTCACCGGACCCGCGGCCATGTGCGGCATCGCAGGCATCGTTCTTCGCGGCGGCGGACCCGACCCGCGTCCCGCGCTCGCGGCCATGGCGGCGACGATCGCCCACCGCGGCCCCGACGACGAAGGCTTCCTGTCCTGCGTCACGCGCGACGGGGGCTGGCGCATCGGCCTGGCGCACCGGCGCCTGTCGATCATCGACGTGGCCAGCGGACACCAGCCGATCGGCAACGAGGACGGCTCGGTGCAGATCGTCTTCAACGGCGAGATCTACAACTTCGCCGCGCTGCGCGACGAACTGCTGGCCCACGGCCACGTGTTCCGCACGCACTCCGACACCGAGACGATCGTGCACGCCTACGAACAGTGGGGCGTCGACTGCGTGCAGCGCTTCCGCGGCATGTTCGCGTTCGCGCTGTGGGACGCCGCGCGCGAGCGCCTGGTCCTGGCGCGCGACCGGTACGGCAAGAAGCCGCTGTTCCTGGCCGAGCGCGACGGCGGCCTCGTGTTCGGCTCGGAGATCAAGGCGGTGCTCGCCGCGCCGGGCATGCGCGCCGCAGCCGATCCTGCGGTGATCCGCGACTACTTCGCGTTCCGCTACGTGCCGGCGCCCGCCACGCTGTTCGCGGGCGTGCGCAAGCTGATGCCGGGCACGGTGGCGGTCTGGGCGCACGGACGGCTCGACGAGCGGCGCTACTGGACCTCGCCCGACCGGGCGCCGACGGACGCGCCGGCGCCGGCCGGCGACGTCGTGGGCGCGTTCCTCGAACGGCTCGACGACGCGGTCCGCGTTCGGATGGTGTCCGACGTCCCGTTCGGTGCGTTCCTGTCGGGCGGCATCGATTCGTCCGCCGTGGTGGCCCTGATGTCGCGCCACTCCGATCATCCGGTGCGCACGTTCTCGGTCGGCTTCACCGAATCGCGCTACAGCGAACTCGGCTACGCGCGCACGATCGCCGACCACTTCCGCACCGAGCACACCGAGCTGACGGTGTCGCAGGCGGACCTGATGGACCATCTGCCCGCGCTCGTGCGCTTTCGCGATGCGCCGGTCGCCGAGCCGTCGGACATCCCCATCTACCTGCTGTCGCAGCGCGCCCGCCAGAGCGTGAAGATGGTGCTCACCGGCGAGGGCTCGGACGAGATCCTCGGCGGCTATCCCAAGCACGTGTTCGAGCGCTTCGTGCCCTGGTACCAGGGCGTTCCAGCGACGCTGCGCGACGGGGTCGTGGCGCCGCTGGTGCGCGCGCTGCCGTTCCGCTTCCGGCGCGCCAAGACGGCGATCGCCACGCTTGCGCTGGCCGACCGCCGCGCGCGCATGGCCCGCTGGTTCGGCGCCGCAGCGCCCGACGAGATCGACGCGCTGCTCGCGCTGCCGGTGGCGGGCGGCGCCGCCGACGCCGACGTCTCGGTCGCAGCCGCCGCTGCCGCCGCGGCGGGCCTGCCGTTCGACGTCGATCCGCGCAACAGCGCGCTGCGCTCGATCCTCTACTTCGACCAGACGAGCTGGCTGCCCGACAACCTGCTCGAGCGGGGCGACCGCATGACCATGGCGGCGTCCATCGAGGCGCGCATGCCGTTCCTCGACCACGACCTGGCCGCCTTCGTGTCCGGGCTCGACGACACCTGGCGCGTGCGCGGGCGGGTGGGCAAGCGCATCCTGCGCCTGGCGATGGCGCGGCTGCTGCCGCAGGCGATCCTCGAGCGTCCCAAGGTCGGCTTCCGCGTGCCGGTGAGCGACTGGTTCCGCGGGCCGATGCGCGACTACCTGCACGACCACCTGTGCGGGCCGAACGCGCGCACGCGCGACTGGTACCGCCCGCAGGCGCTGCGGCGCGTGCTCTCCGAACACGTCGACGGCCGGCAGAACCACGAGAAGCTGCTGTGGACGATGCTGACCCTCGAGATCTGGCATCGTGAATACCTGTGAACCGGCGTGAACGCATCGGCTGGCTCGTGCGCCGGCTGCGCGCGATGGGGCCGGCCGAGATCGCGTGGCGGGTGCGCCAGGCGCTCGCGGCGCGTCTCGAGCAGGCCGGATGGGGTCTGGCCGCACCGCGCACGCCGGCCGGGGCCTGCGGTCCCGCCTGGTTCGACACGGCGCCCGGAGGGCTCGATGCGGCGCGCTATGCGCGCGCGGCCGACCGCGTGCTGTCCGGCACCTACGACGTGTTCGCGTTGAAGGACCTGGGGCTGGGCTTTCCGCCCCCGTGGGACGTCGATCCGCGCACCGGCGTGCGCGCGCCGGCCGTGTTCGGCAAGCGCATCGACTACCGCGATCCGCGCGTGTGCGGCGACGTGAAGTACCTGTGGGAGATCAATCGCCACCTCGAGCTGGTGACGCTGGCGCAGGCCTGGCGGCTGACCGGCGCGGCGCGCTACGCGCAGGGCTGCCGGCGGATGCTCGAGTCGTGGTTCGACGCCTGCCCCTATCCGATGGGGCCCAACTGGACGAGTTCGCTCGAGCACGGGATCCGGCTGGTCAACTGGTCGGTGGCCTGGCATCTGCTCGGCGGGGACGGGGCGCCGGTGTTCGGTGGCGCCGACGGCCAGGTCTTCCGTGCGCGCTGGCTGCGCTCGGTGCGCGAGCACTGTCACTTCATCCGCGGCTGGCTGTCCCGGCACTCGTCGGCGAACAATCACCTGCTGGGCGAGACGATGGGGCTGTTCGTGGGGGCGCTGACCTGGCCGCTGTGGCCGGAGAGTGCGGCCTGGCGCGAGGACGCCCGCGTGCTGTTCGCGCACGAGGCGCTGCTGCAGACGGGGCCCGACGGCGTCAACCGCGAGCAGGCCGTCTGGTACCAGCACTCGGTGATGGAGATGATGCTGATCTGCCGCCAGGCCGGCCGCGCGGCCGGCTGCAGGTTCGGCGCCGACTTCGACGCCCGTCTGCACGCGATGTTCGACTACGTCGCGGCGCTGACCGACCGCAGCGGCCGCCTGCCGATGATGGGCGATTCCGACGATGCGCTGATGGTGCGCTGGGATCCGGACGGCACCGACAATCCGTTTCCGTCGCTGCTGATGACCGGGGCGGTGCTGTTCGACCGCGCCGACTGGGCGGCGGCGGCGGCCCGCGGGCGGGCCTGCGATCCGCGCGGGCGCGCGCACGATCCGGCCGTACCCGACGACCGCAACGCCTGGCTGCTCGGCGCGGCCGGCGCGGCGGCGCACGCGCGGTTCGTGTCCGCACCCCCGCATGCCGACGCGCGCCGCATGCGCTTCGACGACGGCGGGATCTACCTGCTCGGCACCCGGTTCGGCGAGGACGACGAGGTCCTGGCCGTGGTCGACGCCGGTCCGCTCGGCTACGGCGCGATCGCCGCGCACGGGCACGCCGATGCGCTGTCGATCACGCTGTCGGCGTACGGGCGGCAGCTGCTGGTCGATCCCGGCACCTATGCGTACCACACCGAGAAGGCGTGGCGCGATCATTTCCGCTCGACTTTCGCGCACAACACGGTCTGCATCGACGGATGCGACCAGTCGGTCAGCGGTGGCAACTTCCTGTGGCTGGACAAGGCGCGGGCGCGCTGCCACGTGCACGAGGTCGACGGTCCGGTGCAGCGCTTCGAGGGCGAACACGACGGCTACCTGCGGCTGCCCGACCCGGTGGTGCATCGCCGGCGCATCCGGTTCGAGCCCGATGCCGCGCGTTTCATCGTCGAGGACGAGATCGACGGGCGCGGTCGCCATACGGCGCAGATCTGCTGGCACCTGGCCGAGGACTGCACGGTCTCGTCCGACGGGCGCCGGGTGACCGCCCGCAGCGGCGGCGTCGAACTGACGATCGAGGTGCCCGACGCGCCCGACGGTCCGCGGCTGCTTCGCGGCAGGGAGTCGCCGCCGGCGGGCTGGATGTCGCGTGCGTTCGACGTGCGCGTGCCGATGTCTACCGCAGTGTGGGATTGTTCCGCGCAAGGCAGAACGCGGGTCACTACGATTCTGGTCATCCGGCGATCCGATGCCGGCGGCGTGCATTGAGGGGGATCCGTGCGGATCAGCGTGTTCGGTCTGGGGTATGTGGGGGTCGTGTCGGCCGCGTGTCTGGCGACCGACGGGCATGTGGTCGTCGGCGTCGATCCGAACGAGACCAAGGTGGATCAGATCGCGAGCGGGCGCTCGCCCATCGTCGAGACCGACATCGACGAGATGGTCCGTGCACAGGTCGCGGCCGGGCGGCTCAGCGCCACGATGGACGTTGCCGCCGCGGTGCGCGACACCGAGCTGTCGCTGATCTGCGTCGGTACGCCCAGCCAGGGCAACGGCAGCCTGGACCTGAAATACGTCGCGCGGGTCTGCGAACAGATCGGTGCGGCGCTCGCGCACAAGTCCGGCTTCCACGTGGTGGTCGCCCGCAGCACGATGCTGCCGGGAACGATGCGCGACCTGGTGATCCCGACGCTGGAGCGCTGTTCCGGCAAGGTCGCGGGGCGCGACTTCGGCGTGTGCGGCAATCCCGAGTTCCTGCGCGAGGGCACGGCGGTGTACGACTACCGCAATCCGCCCAAGACCGTGATCGGCGAGACCGATGCCCGCAGTGGCGACGTGCTCGCGTCCGTCTACGCGGGGCTGAAGGCGCCGCTCATCCGGACGGACGTGGACACCGCCGAGATGGTCAAGTACGCCGACAACGTCTGGCACGCGCTGAAGGTCTGCTTCGCCAACGAGATCGGCAACGTCTGCAAGGCCCTGGCGATCGACAGCCATCGTGTGATGGACATCTTCTGTCAGGACACCAAGCTCAACCTGTCCCCGTACTACCTGAAGCCGGGCTTCGCCTTCGGCGGGTCGTGCCTGCCCAAGGACGTGCGTGCGCTCAGCTTCAAGGCGCGCACGCTCGACGTGCCGCTTCCGGTCATCGGTTCGATCCTCGAGAGCAACGAGCTGCAGATCCGGCGCGGGGTGGACATGATCATGGCGCGCGGCAGCCGCAGGATCGGCGTGCTCGGCTTCAGCTTCAAGGCGGGCACCGACGACCTGCGCGAGAGCCCCATGGTCGAGGTGATCGAGCGCCTGATCGGCAAGGGCTACGACCTGCGCCTGTACGACCGCAACGTCGCGATCGCGCGCCTCACCGGTGCGAACCGGGACTTCATCCTCAACCACATTCCGCACATCTCGCGCCTGATGGTGGACAGCATCGACGACGTGCTCGCGCACGGCGACACCATCGTCGTCGGCAACGGCGCGCGCGAGTTTGCCGACGTCGGCGCCCGGCTCCGCGACGGGCAGGCGCTGGTCGACTTCGTCCGGATCGCACAGGAGCGCTCGAACGGGCGCCAATACGATGGCATCTGCTGGTAACGGGCGTCGGGTCCTGTTCATCGTCGAGAACCTGCCGTCGCCCTTCGACCGCAGGATCTGGCAGGAGGCGACCACGCTGCAGCAGGCGGGCTACCTGGTCAGCATCATCTGCCCCACCGGCCCCGGCTGCGAGAAGCGCTTCGAGGTGATCGACGACATCGCGATCTACCGGCATCCGCTGCCCCTCGAGGCCGAGGGCGCGCTCGGATACGCGCTCGAATACGGCTCTGCGCTGTTCTGGGAGTTCCGGCTGGCGTGGCGGGTGTGGCGCGAGCGCGGCTTCGACGCGATCCACGCGGCCAATCCCCCGGACCTGATCTTCCTGGTGGCGGGCTTCTTCAAGCTGTTCATGCGCAAGAAGTTCCTGTTCGACCATCACGACATCAATCCCGAGCTGTACGAGGCGAAGTTCAACCGCCGCGATCTCTTCTGGAAGCTGATGCTGTTCCTGGAGCGGTGTTCGTTCGCGGCCGCCGACGTGTCGATCGCGACCAACGAGTCGTACCGCAGGATCGCCCTCGAGCGCGGCCGCATGCGGGACGACCGGGTGTTCGTGGTCCGCAGCGGCCCCAAGCTCGAGCGCCTGAAGCAGGTGCCGCCGGTGCCGGCACTGCGCTGCGGCCGCCGCTTCCTGGTTGGCTACGTCGGGGTGATGGGCCGGCAGGAAGGCATCGACCTGCTGCTGGAGGCGGTGGCGCACCTCGTGCACCGGCTCGGCCGGACCGACGTGCACTTCGGCCTGGTCGGCGGCGGCACCTCGCTGGAAGCGATGCGCCAGCTCGCCGTCGACCTCGGCGTGGCCGAGTACGTGACGTTCACCGGGCGGGTCGACGACGCGCGCATGCTCGAGATGCTCAACACGGCCGACGTGTGCGTGAACCCGGACGTGGCCAACGAGATGAACGACAAGTCCACCATGAACAAGATCATGGAGTACATGGCCCTGGGCAAGCCGATCGTGCAGTTCGACCTGGCCGAAGGCCGGTTCTCGGCACAGGACGCGTCGCTCCATGCGCGTCCCAACGACGTCGTCGACCTGGCCGAGAAGATCGTCGCGCTGCTCGACGATCCCGAGCGTCGCCGCGCGATGGGCGAGTTCGGCCGCCAGCGCGTGACCAGCGAACTGGAGTGGCGCTACGAGGCGCCCAAGCTGCTCGCCGCGTACGACACGCTGTTCGAGGGCCGCGCGCCCGTCACCGCGCGCGCGGACGGGCGCGGGCGAGCCACGCGATGAAGCCCAGCATCGAGAACACCAGCACCTGCTGGCTGGGCATCATCACCATCGCGTTGCTGTAGACCAGCGACGAGGCGGCGAGGACCGTCGCCGCCAGCGCCGACCGTGCCAGCGCCCGTTCGAGACCGGGGCGCGCCGTGCGGGCCAGCCGCCAGGCATGGGCCGCCGCGGCGGCGAACACCCCGAGATACAGCGCCAGGCCCACCAGGCCGAAATCCCACAGCACGCTCGATGCGGACACCAGGTCGAGGTCGAGCCCGCCCTGGCGCAGGCTGACGGCGCTGCGGCCGTCCTCGGCGCTGAACGCGCTGCCCACCCCGTGCCCGAACACCGTCGCGCGGGGATCCTGGAAGCCGTGCTGCTTCCACCAGTGCTGATAGACGGTCTTGCGGTTCAGGCCGGTCTTGTTCGAGTAGCCGGTCTCGCCGATGTTGTACTCCAGGATCGTCTCGATGCGCTCGTCGACGGGCTCGGCGGTGTGGCTGCCGGTCTGCTGCCACACCAGGTAGGCCGAACCGAACGCCACCAGTGCCGCGGCGCCGGCCACGAAGCCGGCCACGAAGCGCAGCGGGTTGGCGAGCAACTGGTCGGCGAACACCACCAGCAGGGCGAGCGGAATCCACAGGAAGATCACGTTCACCTCGCCGACCAGCAGCGGCACGAACACCAGCACCAGGCCCGCCGCCAGCGCGGGCGCCCGCAGAAGGCGCTCACGCCAGGCGCAGGCCAGGGCGGCGATCGCGCAGACCTGCATCAGCGCCAGCACGCCGCTGGCGCCGGTGCCGATCTGCGAGAGTTCCAGCGTGCCGACCACGGCGTCGATCGGCTCGCCATCCATGCTCGGCACCAGCACGAAGCGCTGGTACACCGACATCGGCGCCTGCACCAGCGTGATGCCGAGCAGCAGCAGCACCCACGCGCGCACGGTGCGCGCGGGGAACGCGACCACCGCGAACGCGAACAGCACGCCCCAGTACTGGAGCTGCCGCTTCAGGCCCTTGACCGCCTCGGCCAGCGGCACGTCGGCCCACGCGGTGCTCGCGGCCGCGTACACGACGAAGCACACGGCCAGGGTCACGAACAGGGGCGTCGGCGTGTCGCGCCGGTGCAGCCCGGCGTGGATGAGCGCCGACCCGGCGAGCAGGAAGCCCAGGATCGCGAACAGCCACGGCAGCTTGTCGAGGGCCTGCACGTAGAAGGCCAGCGGACCCGACAGCACGAGTGCGCCGACCAGGATCAGCGTGAGCGTGATGGCCGGCATGCCGAGCAGCGCGACGCCGATCATGCCGCCGAGCGCGAGGGCGATCAGGATCACGTTGCCGGTCGAGACCACGAGGCCTCCGACCGCGGCCATCGCCAGGAAGGCGGCGGTCAGCCCCCAGATCGTCAGTCGGTCGGGGCGCAGCACCTCGGCCGCGCGGTCGGCGAGCGCCTTCATCGCCGGCGGCACCGGGCTCAGTACTCGTTCAGCGTCGAGCCCAGCACCTGGACACCGGACGCGATCAGGGTCGCGGACAGTCCGGAGACATCCCGGGCGCGGGTGTGGTCGCGGCGGGCGACGATCAGCGCGGCGCCGGTCCGGCGCGCGACGACGTGGAAGTCGGAGGCGAGCTGTGCGGACGGCGTGTCGACGAGGATCACGTTGAAGTGCGACGACAGCTCGTCGAGCAGGTGCCGGAAGACGTCGCGGCCGAGCAGCTCCTGCGGGTTCGGCGGCAGCGGGCCGGCCGGCAGGACGGACAGCCGGGGCAGGCTGCGCAGCTTGCGGATCTCCGACAGGCCGGCGCGGCCGCCGAGCAGACCCGACAGGCCCATGCGGTTCTTCAGGCCGAACAGGCGGTGCTGCGACGGATTGCGCATGTCCGCGTCGATCAGCAGGGTCGACTCGCCGAGCTGCGAGAAGGCCACCGCCAGGTTGGCGCTGACGTAGCTCTTGCCGTCGCCCTGGTCGACGCTGGCCACGGCCAGCGCGGTGCGGCCCGGCGAGCCGTCGAACCAGCGCAGCATCAGCTGGCTGCGCAGCGCGCGGATCGACTCGGAGAACGGCATCGACGGATTCAGCGCCGTGACGAGGCCGGGCGGCAGCAGGGTGCCGGAGGCGTCGCGTGCGACCGGGTAGCCGAACTGGCGCGCCAGCGCGCCGTCGACCGCCTTCTGCGGCGCAAAGCCCAGCCGCACGACGAGCTCGCCGAAGCGGCGCCGGCGCACCTTCTGCTCGGCCAGCACCTGCTCCATCTGGGACGGGGTCAGGTGCCCGCCTTCGACCAGCAGAGTGCCGATCGCATCACGCGCGGCCGGCTGCCGGCTGGAGCGGCGCGCGAACGCGGAGGTCGGATGGATCGCCGTGTCGCCGTCGTGCGCGGCGGGCGCTGGGATCCGGGTGTCGGCCGGGGTGTCGGTCAGGCCGTCGGTGCGGGGGGCGGTCCGGTGGTCGGTCCGGGGTGGGGGCGTGTTCACGGAGCCTCCTTCAGGCGGCCCGCGCGCCGAGCGCACGGACCTCCGACTCGGCGCCCGGCAGGGCATGATCGGGCAGGCCGGCCGAGCCGGAGTCCGCCACCAGACGGCGCGGGCGCAGCGAGTCCGAGCGCGTGAGCACGGCCAGCACCGGCACGCCGGTCGCCCGGTGCAGGTCGTCGGCTTCGCGCACCGGGCTGTGCACCTTCTCGATGGTGAGCGCTGCGAAGGCGCCGAGCAGCAGCCCGAGCAGGCCGCCCACCATCATGTTGAGCAGCGGTTTCGGACGCGCGGGGCTCGTCGGCGCCACCGCGCTCGACAGCACGCTGACGTTCGACAGGCCCAGGTTCGCCTCGATGCTGGTCTGCGTGAGCCGCTGCGACAGCAGGTCGACCGATTTCTGCGCCTCGTCGACCTCGCGCTGCAGCGCCGAGAGCTGGTCGCGCTGCTTGCGCAGTGCGAGCACCGACGACTTCTGCGCCTCGAGCGCCGCCCGCGTGCGCGCCGCGCGCTGTGCGCTGATCGCGGCCTCCGCGGCGATGCTGTCGCCGACGCGGGCGAGCTCCGTGCGGTAGCGCTGGTTCAGGTCGGCGAGCTCCGACTGCAGGGCGATCATTTGCGGATGGTTGGCGCCGAGCCGCGAGGACAGTTCCTCGATGCGTCCGCGCACGCGCCCGATGTCGGTCTTGATCCCCGCCAGCACCTGGCTGCCGACGACCTCGGGCATCGCTTCCGGGCTGCCGCCGCGCATCGTGGCCTCGCGTGCGCGGGCCGCCGCCGCGGCCGCCTCGAGCTGCACCAGCTGGCTCGACAGCTCCTGCAGCCGGGTGTTCTCGACGTCGCGCGTCTCGTCGCCGGAGGTGATGCCGCTGTCGCGCTGGAAGCGTGACAGGCGCTCGCGCGCGTCGGCCAGACGCCTGCGCGCGTCGGCCGTCTGCGTCTCGAACAGGTTGGCATAGTCACGCGCGGGCTGGGTCTTCATGCCGAGAGTGGCATCGATGTAGGCCTGCGCGAACCCGTTGGCGACGCGCGCCGCGAGCGCCGGGTCGAGGGCTTCGAACGAGAGCTTCAGCAGCGGGGCGTCGCGCCCCGGCTCGACCTTCAGGTCGAGCACCAGGCGCTGGCGGATCCAGCCTTCGGGATCGCCCTTGCCGCCGCCCAGGCGGTTCCACTGCGCGAGCATTGCCGGGTCCCGAGCCAGGCGCAGGTCCTGCATCACCCGGTCGACCACGCGTTCGCTGCCGATCAGTTCGATCTGGGCGGCCATCAGCGCGGCCACCGATCCCTGCAGGTAGACCGAGCCGCCCATCACGGGGTCCTTCGACGGGATGTCGATCAGCATCGACGTCGTCGCGACGTAGCGCTTGGGCGTGAGCAGCGTGCCGGCGGCCGTCGTCACCAGGGTGACGGCGAGGATCGCCAGGATCAGCCACATCCGGCTGCCGAGCACGCGCATCAGACGACCGAGCATCATGGGAACACCTGCTCCGAGCGGGCAAGAGTGGGAGACGGAGCGAATACTCCCATGGCGATCCGGGCCCCGGGAAAGAACAAGTTCACTGAAACGGCCCGATCGCATGTCGGTCGGCCACGCGGCGCACGACGGGGAACGGGCGGCGGCGTGCCGCGTCAGTCTTCGGCGAAGATGCGACGCCCGCCGATGCGGTTGATCTGCCGCCGCTCGGCCCGGTCGAACGGGCTCCAGACCAGCAGCACGGCCCCGTAGACCAGCCCGCCCAGCGCCGCGGCCAGCGGCACCACCCACGCCACCGGCAGGTGCATCGCCAGTGCGGTGACCGCGCAGCCGGCGCCGGTGGCCACCGCCAGCGGCGCCAGACGGCTGAGCGCGACCGAATACGGATGTCCGCGGCGCGCGAGCAGCGTCAGCACCGTGAAGGTGCAGACGATCTCCTCCGCGACCATCGCGCCGACCAGCGCGAACGCCCCCCAGCCCGCCTGGATCAGACCCCAGGCCAGCGGCAGGACCAGCACGCACGCCACGCTGGCGCGCAGCCAGATCCCCGTCTGCTGCACGCAGTTCACGAACAGCCCGAGCAGGCTGCGGTGGCTGCGCGAAAAGGACACGAACAGCAGCACGATCAGCAGCCAGTACGCGTCCTGCAGGCGCGCGCCACCGATCAGCCGCATCGCCTCCTGTCCCGCGCCCAGCAGCACGCCGGCCACCGGCGCCGACGTCAGCAGGCTGAGCTTGGCCGCCAGCAGCATGCGGCGGTTCAGCTGGGCGTCGTCGCGGTCGCTTGCATACGTGGCGACCAGCATCGGGCGGATCACCGACAGCAGGAACTCGCTGGGCAGGTAGCGGCGCACCTGCTCGGCCAGGTTGCGCGCGAAGCCGAACAGCGCCGACGCTGCCGGCCCCAGCAGCGCATTGGCCAGCAGCTGCAGTGCGGGCGCCGAATAGAGGTTCGCGACGGCATTGCTGGCGTAGTTGTAGCCGGCGATCTCGACCAGCGCGCGCCGCGTCGGTGGCGTCCAGTCGGGGTCTTCCTCGCCGTCGGGCAGGGCCCGCAACAGGGTCGCCGACAGCAGCGTGGCCGCGGCGGCGGCGGCCGCCGAGGCCACGAGCTCGATGCGCAGGACCGTGGTCAGGTCGACCTGCCCGCCCTGCAGCAGCAGGTAGCCGAGCGGCGCGAGGAAGACGAGGTTGCGCAGGATCTGGACGGCCTGGGCGCGCTTCTGTGCCAGCAGCGATTCGAGCACGACCGTGCTGAGGAAGCGGTTCACGCCGTCGAACAGGCAGATCAGCAGGAAGGCGCCGATCGCATCGGCCGCGCCTTCGACCTTCAGCCAGCCCATCCACCAGTGCGCGCCTGCCCACAAGGCCAGCAGCGCCAGCGCCAGCGGCGCCAGGCTGGCGAGTCCCAGCTGCAGCAGCAGCCTGCGCAGCGCGGGGCCGCCGGCGTGGATCCGGTATTCGGGCATGTAGCGGATGCCGATCCACGGGATGCCGAGCGATGTGTAGAGCACGATCAGCTCGAGCCCGGCCAGCAGGGTCAGGTACTGGCCGTAGTCGCCGAGCGGCAGGCTGCGCGCGAGCACGAGAAACAGCGTGAAGCCGATCAGCGCGCTCGTCACCCGGCCGGCGGCGAAGGCCACCAGGCTGGAGCGGAACAGGCCCATCGAGTAGTAGGTGCGTGCGGCGGTCATCGCGCAGCGCTCCCCGTCCGCGGATCGGCCGTCATGCGGCGCGCCTGCGGAACAGCGTCCAGAACAGGTCCTCGGACGGATAGGGCAGCTCGACCCGGTCCGGCAGCAGACGCAGCGCGGCGCGCAGCGGTGCGGCCGCCGCGCCCGCCCCGAGCTTGTACCCGAGCAGCGACTTCACGTGGGCGCCCGAGATGCGCTTCGCGGGCCGCCCGCCGGCGACCGGTTCCATGTCGAATGCGGCGGCGAGCCGGGTGAGGCTGCCGCGCGAGAACATGTGCAGCACGCTGGGCGGGCTGTACTCGTGCCAGCGCCGGCCGAGCAGACGCGCGCTCAGGCTGCTGCTGTCCCAGGTCTCGATGAGCCAGCAGCCGCCCGGCCGGGTCAGCCTGCGGGCGTTCTCGAAGGCGGTGCGCAGGTCGTGGAAATGCGCGACCACCTGGATCATCGCGACGAGGTCGAAGCCCGGGTGCGCGCCATCGCCCGCGCCCGGGTCATCGGCGCGCAGGTCGCCCGGCGCCTCGAGCGTGCCGACCCGCACGTCCAGCCCGAGCACGCCGCGGGCGTGGGCGGCCATCGCGGCGTTGGGTTCGAGGCCCACGCCCTGCCATCCCGCGTCGGCCAGCCCCTGAAGCACGAACCCGGCCGCGGCGCCCACGTCGAGCACCCGGCCCGGCGTCAGGTACGGTCGGACGAGCTGCCCGTAGCGGCGGCCGTGCGCACGCAGCATGGCCGCGCCGGCAAGGTAGTCGGGATAACCGGCACCGCCGCCGGTGAAGTAGTCGTCGCCGTAGACCGCGCCGACGTGGTCGGGTCGCACCGCGTCCGCGGCGAAGCGGTGGTCGCAGTGCGGACAGTGCCGGATCGTGTGGCCGTGGACGGTGAACAGCGCGCGCGTGGTCCCGTCGCACACCGGACAGGGGCCGGTCTGCACGGGGCGATCGCGTCGGGCGGCGGTGGCGGTCATGGGTCGGTTCGGGACGCGCGCCGGTCGGGGTCGATCCGGCCGCGCGTCCGGCTCCGCAGTCTATGTGCGGGCACCGCTGCGCACAGTGCGTTCGTTCACTGTCGCACGGTATCCTCGCGGCGATCGACCACACAGGAGGAGACGATGACGCAAGGGCGGTACGACGGCAAGGTGATGCTGGTGACGGGGGGCGGCAGCGGCATTGGCCGGGCAACGGTGCTGCGCTTTCTCGACGAGGGGGCACGCGTGGTGATCGCCGACTACAACGAGGCCGCCGCCCGCGAGACCGCGGCGCTGGCCGGCGTGCGCGGTGCCGGAGAGCGTGTGGCCGTGGTGCGCGCCGACGTCGCTTCCGAGGCCGACAACGCCGCGATGGTCGCGGTCGCGCTCGAACGCTTCGGACGTCTCGACTTCGCCTTCCTCAACGCCGGCGTGGGCGGCGCCTTCGGGCCGATCGCCGACACCACGGTCGAGGAATGGGACTACACCTTCCACGTGCTGGTGCGCGGCGTGTTCCTGGGCATGAAGCACTGCGCGCAGCCGATGCGTGCGGCGGGCGGCGGCGCGATCGTGGTCACCGCGTCGATCGCGGGCGTGTCCGGCGGCGCCGGGTCGCATGCCTACTCGGCGGCCAAGCGCGCGGTCATCAGCCTGACCGAGAGCGTGGCGGTGGAGTTCGCCGGGTATGGCATCCGCGTGAATGCCGTCGCGCCCGGCACCATCATGACGCCCCTGCTGCATCGCGGCCGCCCCGACCAGCTCAAGCCGTCCCTGACCGAGCAGCCGTGGCCCGAGCGTGGGGCGCCCGAGCACATCGCATCGGTCGTCGCCTTCCTGTGCTCGGACGACGCGCGGTTCGTCGTCGGCGAGACGGTCGTGGTCGACGGCGGACGCATCGCGCAGGGCATGGCGATGTTCGGCGCGGGCGCCGACAACATCCTGCTGCGCCGCGCCGGCGTCAACCGCGGCAGCACCGGCGAGGCCGGCGAGGT
>JAKOZZ010000387.1 GCA_029779755.1 Pseudomonadota bacterium | reverse complement strand
GCGGTCGAGCTGCGGCAGCAGCGGCAGCGTGCGGTCGCGGATCCAGCGCGCGAGGCTCGCCGGGTCGTTGTCGGCCACGCCGGGCAGTTCATGCAGTGGCTGGTGGTCGAGGTCGCGGAAGATGGGGTTGAACACCTCCTTGACGTCGCCGAAGTCCACCGTCCAGCCGCGCACGGTGTCCAGCGGTGCGGTCAGGTGCAGCCGCAGCGTGTAGGTGTGCCCGTGCACGCGGCGGCGCGGATCGCCGTCGGGCGCGCGCTGCAGGCGCACGGCGCTGTCGAGCGTGAGCTCCTTCCAGATGCGGAAGTGGCGGCCGTCGTAGTGCGCGCCGCAGCTCGCGGTCTCGTACACGGTCACCCACGACAGCTCGGGCAGCACGGGCTTCAGGCGGTCCCAGATCCAGCGGGCGATGATCTCGCTGGTGGGGTTGTGCAGCCCCGGCAGGTCGTTCAGGCAGCCGTGATGGAACTGCGCGTGGAACGGCGCCCAGCATGCGTCGAGATGGTCGTAGTCGACGCCGAGGTCGCGTGCGCCCAGGTCCTGGTCGGCATGCAGGATCACTTCGAAGCCGTGTCCGTGCATGCGTCCGCACTTGTGCCCGGCGGGCACGCCGGTCAGCTGGTGCGCGGCCTGGAACACGTAGCGCCGCCAGATGTGCGCGTGGTCGTTTCGGTCGAGGTCGACGCCCGAATGCGCGGTGCTCTGGATGCCGATCTGCTCGACGCCGGGCACGTCGAGCCGGGCGCGGATCCAGCGCGCGATGTTCTCGTCGGTGGGCACGTCGATCGCGGCGTTCAGCGACTGGTAGTCGAGCGGCGCGACCACGCGCTCGAGCCGCGCGCCCAGGTCCCCGACCTCGGCGCCGGGAAACGACGCCCAGCCGGCCGGCAGCCGCGCGCGCGCCTTGGCGAGGAAGCTGTGGCCGTGCAGGCGGCGCGAGCGATGCCCGTCGGGCAGCACGCCCACCTGCAGGGCGGACTCGAAGCCGGCGGCAGCGGTGTGGAGCAGGTGTTCGGTCATGGGTCTGAGGAGTGTGCGCACTGCATTCATCGCGCCCGGGTTCATTTCATCGCGCCCGCGCTCATCGCGCCCGCGAGGGTTCGGCCCGGAAGGGGTTGACGACCGTCAGGTGCTCGATCTTCTGACCATGCTGGAGATCTTCACTCAGCAGGATCCGGCATCCGGAGGACAGAGCACCCGCGACGACCAGCGAATCGTAGAAGCCGAATCGCCACCGCACCTGGACGTCCAGCGCCTTGCGGTACAGGGTTTCGGTGCTGAGCACCTGCATCAGCGGCAACAGCACCGTGTCGAGATAGGCGCCGACGGCATCGGGCGGCAGAGGAATCTGCGCCTTGCGCAGCATCACGTTCAGGCACTCCTGCACCACCTGGGCACTGGTGCACGCATCGCCGCGTTCCAGCGCACTGCGGACGATGCCTTCGGCGATCTTCTGTTTGCGTCGATCCGTGGCGTCGAGGTGATAGACGAAGACGTTGGTGTCGATGAAGGACTCAGCGCTCATTCATCGACTCTCGGCCGAGCTTGCGGCCGACCTTCAGCCGTCCGCGCAGATCGGCCATGACCGCGTCGTAGCGGTCCATGCGTTCGTTCGCATGCGCATAGGCGGCCAGCCAGCGGCGGAACTGCTCGTTGAGCGTCGTCTGTTCTGCCCGCGCCTTGGCGCGGGCAGCTTCGATCAGGGATTCATCGGCACTGAGGGTGATGTTCTTCATGGCGGCGGCGAGGCGGATGCGAGCCTCGTGTACACGATCGCAGTGTACACGAAAGACCGCGCACTCCTTCGGTCTGTACGGATCCGACCGGGTGCCACCATGGTGCCACCAACGGCGCGAGGACTCCATGACGACCACCACGCTCAAGCTCCCCGAATCCCTGAAGCAGCGCATCGCGCCGTTGGCACAGGCGGCAGGCAAGACGCCGCACGCCTGGATGATCGATGCGCTGCAAGCGCAGGTTCAACTGGCCGACCTGCGCGAATCCTTCCTCGGCGATGCGCGGGCCGAGGCAGACGCCATCGACGCCGGCGGCCCGCTGTACGCGATGGAGGACGTGGCCGCTTACCTGCGCGCCCACGCACGCGGATCGGACGCCGTGCCGCCGTCGCCCATCGGCGCGACGGTTCGGGCACGCCCCTCGACGAAGCGCCTCTCGACGAAGCGCCCCTCCACGACGCGCGCCTCCACGGAGCACCCCGCGACGAAGGCCCCCACCGAGCCGCGTCGCTGACGCATGGCGCGGATCGTCTTCGGACGGCGTGCGCTCGCCGACCTCGAACGTCTGTCGCAGTTCCAGGACGACCGTGGTGCCGATGTCGGCGTCCGCGCGATCGACACGATCCTCGACGCCATCGGCGTGCTGGCGCGTCACCCGATGATCGGGCGCGCACTCGAGGGGGCGGTGCGGGAACTCGTCATCGGATACGGCGACGGCGGATACGCTGCGCTGCATCGCATGCGGCCGCGCCTCGACCGCGTCGAGATCCTGTCGGTGCGGCACCAGCGCGAAGCGGGCTACGTCTGACACGTGACGCCCGGCGCCCGGCGCCCGACTCTTGACGTCTGACGCCCGCCGCCGGCACCCGGGGCACCCGCCCCCGTCACTTGTCCTGATACACCGGCGGCCGCTTCTCCAGGAACGCGCGCAGGCCTTCGGCGAAGTCCTCGGTGCGCGCGCACAGCGTCTGGTTGCGGTTCTCGATCGCGATCGCCGCTTCCAGGCTCGGCGCGTCGGTGGCGAGGTTCAGGCCCTCCTTGGTCAGGCGCAGGCCCATCGGCGAAGTGGCGAGCATCTCGTCGACGAAGCGCTGGCCGGCGGCCTCGAGCTGGTCGTCGGGCACCACCTCCGACACCAGACCGGTGGCGAGCGCGCGCTGCGCGTGGATGAAGCGGCCGGTCAGCATCAGCTCGGAGGCGATCGAGCGGCTCACCACGCGCGGCAGGAAGTAGCTGACGCCCATGTCGCACGACGACAGGCCGAGCTTGATGAACGCCGCGTTCATGCGCGCGCTCTCACCGGCGATGCGGATGTCGGCGGCCAGCGCGAACGCGAAGCCGCCACCGCATGCGGCGCCCTGCACCAGCGCGATGATCGGCTGCGGGCAGCGGTGCATCTTCACGTACACGTCGGCGAGAAGGCCCTGGAATCCAAAGCCGCCGCCGAAGGGCGCGGCGGTCTTGCCGCGCGACTTGATGTCGAGGCCGGCGCAGAACGCGCGGCCCGCGCCGCGCATCACCACGATGCGGCAGCTGCGGTCGTGGTACAGACCGCCGAAGTAGTCGGACAGCTCGGTCGCCATCTCGGTGTTGATCGAGTTGAGCTGGTCGGGCCGGTTCAGCGTCAGCCAGTGCACGGCGCCGCGGGCTTCGACGGTGATGGTCTGGTAGTCGGTGCGCATGGAGTCTCCTTGTTGTATTCGTGCGGCGCATGGCATCGCGCGGTCTCGAGGCGATGTTAGCCGAGCGCCCGGCCGGACGCGGACACCGGCGTGGGCGTCGGCGTCGGCGTCGGCGTCGGCGTCGGTATGATGGAGGGCTTCGCCGAACACGCCCGCGCGGCGTACGCCCTTGTCCAGGTTCCAGAGCCACGGATGTCCGCCGCCCGAGTCCCCACGATTCTCGTCACCGGTTCGCACGGTCTGATCGGTACTGCGTTGTCGGCGGCGCTGCGCATCGACGGCTGGGCGGTGCGCGGCATCGACGTGCGCGCGCACGGTGCCGAGCGGGGCGACGTGTGCGTGCGCGCCGAGCTCGAGCGTGCACTGGCCGGCTGCGACGGTGTGGTGCACCTGGCGGCGGTGTCGCGGGTCATCGACGGCGAGCGCGACCCCGCACGGTGCTGGGCGGTCAATGCGCAGGGCACGCGCACCGTGGTCGACGCTGCACTGGCGTCGCCGCTGCGCCCCTGGGTGATCTACGCGAGCAGCCGCGAGGTCTACGGTCAACCGCAGGCGCTGCCCGCGTCCGAAGCCTGTGCGCGTGCGCCGGTGAACATCTACGGGCGATCCAAGGTGGCGGCGGAGGATCTGGTCGCGGCGTCCGGCCTGGCGCACGCGATCGTGCGGTTCTCCAACGTGTACGGCGCCACACGCGACCATGCCGACCGGGTGGTGCCGGCGTTCGCGCGCCAGGCCGCGCTGGGCCTGCCGCTGCGAGTCGACGGCCGCGACCACACGTTCGACTTCACCCATCTGTCGGATACGGTGCGGGGCGTGATGGCCGTGGTGAAGCGGCTGCAGCGCGCGCAGCCGACGCCGCCGATCCACTTCGTCACCGGTCGGCCGACCACGCTGGGGGCACTCGCGGCGATGGCGGTCGAACTCTCCGGCAGCACATCCGTGGTCCACGAGGCGCCGCCGCGCTCGTTCGACGTGCACGCCTTCCACGGCGATCCGGCCCGGGCCGCGGACGTGCTCGGCTGGCGCGCCGAAGTGAGCATCCGCGACGGACTGGCCCGGCTGATCGAGGCGTTCCGGCAGAGGGCGGCCGCTGCGGAGCGGTCATGACGTGTGTGCCGGGTCGCGCCGCCGCCGCGCGCCCTGCTCGATGCGGATCGTGAACACGAGCTGCTTCTTCATCGTGAACGGCGGCGGCAGCCAGTCTTCGACCTCGACGCGGTAGACCAGCTCCGGCGGCGGCTTGGCCGGATCGCACCCCCATTCGACGATGCGCGTCTTCGTCGCCGCCATCAGGCGCGCGCGCGTGTCGAGGTCCGGCGGCCGCTTGACCCCCAGCAGCGCCGTGAGCTGCTGCTTGGCCGCGGTATAGCAGCGGTTCACGAACAGGTGCGCCTCGCGGCTCTTCAGGTCGGACCACGCGGTGCGTTCGTCGTCCCCGTGCGGGATCGCCGTGACGAAGTGTGGCGGGTAGTCCGACTCGATCACACCCGATTGCTCCAGCCGCAGGTACAGGTCGGTATCTTCGCCGCCCCAGCCCCTAAACACCTCGTCGTAGCCGCCGACACTGTCGAAGTCGCGCCGCGCACAGATCGCGCTGCCCCAGGTCTCGGGGTGACGGCGGTCGCCGATCGGGCCGGCTCGGTAGAAGTGGCCGGCACTGAGGTGACCACGCATCCAGTCGCCCCAGCCGGGCGCGACCATCACGTCGCCGTCGACGAATGCGATCCAGTCGCCCTGCGCGGCACGCGCGCCGAGGTTGCGCGCACGCGGCAGGCAGAACCCCGGGTCGTCGGTGACGCGCAGCACCCGCGCGCCGGGACAATGCCGCTCGACCCAGTCGCCAGTGCCGTCAGGGCAGCCATAGTCGACGACGACCACTTCGTCGGCGCCGCTGGCCAGCATGCGCGGCACGGTTTCGCGGATGTGGTGCAGCCGTCCCTTGGAGGTCGTGACGATGGACACCCGCATGAACGCTCGTCCCTTGCCCGGCGCACGCACGCGGGCCTGACCGGGCGGAACGCCGACGCGGCACCGACCCCCGGGGCCCGCGCGTGCGGGCCGGACGACATTCTCGCGCGTCGGCGCCCGGAAGGCACGGACTCCGGCCCGCCTGCCGGCAGGCGGGCGCATCGCGCCGACCGCGTCAGGCATCCCGGCGGGCGCCGCGCGCAGCGGTGCGGCGCGCCCTGTCGGGCGGTTCGCCGTCAGGCTCGAGCACCACGATCCGCCCGCGCGCGGCCGCGATCCGTCCGGCAGCCTGCAGCCGCGCGAGTTCGATCCCGACGCGATACCGAGATCCGCCCACGGCATGGGCGAGTTCCGCCTGAGTGATCGCGACCGTGACGCTGCGTCGCGCCAGATGGCGCAGCGTCGCCCAGACACGATCGGCCAGCGGCGAGAACGCCCGCGCGGTGAGCATGCCCATGGTGGCGTTCACCCGGCGGCTGAGCAGGCGCACGATCGCCAGCGCCGCGCGGCCGTCGCGCTGCACGAGTGCGTCCAGCCGACGGCGTTCGAAATGCAGTGCGTCACACGGACCTTCGGCGACGAAGTCGCACGGCGACGGCGCACCCGCCAGTGCCGGCGCGAGCGCGCCGAAGCTGCCCGGTTCGATCCATCCGAAGGTCTGCTCGCGGCCATCGGCGCTGAAGGCACGCAGACGCACCCGCCCGCGTGTGACCAGGAACGCGCTGTCCGCGACCGCACCGGCGCGCAGCAGAGACTGGCCGGTACGCCAGCGCCGTGCGACACCGATGCGCAACAGGTCATCGCGGGCACTGTCGGGCAGCGCGGCGATCGGGTCGCCGCCTGCCGCGGAGGGGGGCGGCAACGGATTCATGGGCGGGACCGGGGCCGACAACGAACAACGAACAACTGGTGTCGGGTGTCGGTCAGAATGCGTAGATCGGCATCAGTTTGCCACGCAGGTGGCATTTCCGGGATCCGGCACGCCGTAGGCTGCACGAACGCGCGCCGGGCGGCCGGCCGGTCGACGCACGGCGGACGTGCGCACCGCACTCGGCCGCCGGCCCCTGCGAGGAACCACTGCGATGCCCGACACACCGACGACCGACTTCAAGACGCTTGCCGAACGCCTCTGGAACGGCGAAGCCGACCTCGTGCACGAACACCATCCGGTGCGCAGCACCTACCCCGGCGCGCAGGAGATCGCGCCCGGACTGCTGTACTTCAAGGGGATCGCGGCGATCTCGGTGGTGGACACGGGCGCGGGACTGGTGATGCTGGATGCCGGCACGAAACGCGACATCGACCGCGTGCACGAGGCCGTGCGCGCCTGGCGGCCGGACAGCCCGCTGGTGGCAGCGGTGTTCTCGCACCATCATCTGGACCACGTCTGGGCCACGCGCCGCTTCGACGAGGAGGCCGCCGCGCGCGGCTGGGCGAAGCCGCGCGTGTACGCGCATGCGCTGCTGCCGCAGCACTTCGACCGCTACCGCCGCACTCAGGCCTGGAACCGCGCGATCAACCTGCGCCAGTTCCTGGGGCGCGCCGACGACCTCGAATGGCCGGTGGACTTCCGCTATCCGGACGCCACCTTCGATCGCGATCTCACGCTGCGCATCGGCACGCTGACCTTCGAACTGCATCACGCGCGCGGCGAGACCGACGACCACGTCTGGGTGCACGTGCCCGAGCGCGGCTGGATCTTTCCCGGTGACCTGTTCATCTGGGCGGTGCCCAATGCCGGCAACCCGCAGAAGGTGCAGCGCTATTGCGTGGACTGGGCCGACGCCCTGCGCGCGATGGCGGCGTGCGACGCGTCGCTGCTGGTGTGCGGGCACGGCATGCCGATCTTCGGGGTGCCGCGTGTCCGGCAGGCCCTGCTCGACACGGCGCACTACCTGGACGTGATCGAGACGCAGACGGTGGCGCTGATGAACCGGGCCCTGCCGCTGGACGAGATCCTGCAGCGCGTGGTGCCGCCTGCGCACCTCGCCGGCCGCCCCTATCTGCAGGCGATCTACGATCATCCGCAGTTCCTCGTGCGCAACATCTGGCGCCGCTACGGTGGCTGGTGGGATGGCGAACCCGACGCGCTGTTGCCAGCGCCGCGAGTGCAGCAGGCGTGCGAATGGATCGCACTGGCGGGCGGCATCGGACCGGTGCTCGCACGCATCGAGCAGCTGGAGGCCGACGGGGATCTCGCACTGGCGAGCCATCTGGTGGAGATGGCGACCCTGGCCGCCGAGCACGCGCGGACGGACGCCGTGCGCGCGGGCTCAGGATCGGACTCGGGTGCAACGCAGTCCGATGCCGTGCGACAGTTCGAGGCTGCGCATGCGGCCCGCGCCCGTGTGTACGCGGCCCGCTCCGCCGCCGAACCGTCGACCATGGCGCGCGGTATCTTCGGGCACTTCGCGCGGTCGAGCCGCGAACATCGGCGCGACCGCATCGCCGATCTGCCGGATACCCCGCGCGGAGAGTGAACCCCCGTCCCCAGCGTCCGCCCACCCTCCATCCGATCGCGCACGGACCACCGGAACGCGATCCCCATACGAGCGCCCCGCTTCAACATGACCGCCACCACGCCCCCTGCCGACGCCCTCGAATCGCTGATCGACGAGGCCTACGTCTACGCGTACGCGCTGTTCGAGATCGCGCGCACGCGCCACCTCGACATGCATCACGCCGACCCGGCGCTGCGCATCGCCCCCAACACCGCGTGGCACGACCGGCGGCTGTGCGATCACGCGGCGCGCTGGATCACCACGCCCAACAACGACACGCTCTATTCGCGCGGCTGGCTCGATCTGTCGGCCGGCCCGGTGCGGGTGACGGTGGACGCGATGCCGCCCGGCCGGTACTGGTCTGTCGCGTTCATGGATGCATTCAGCAACAACTTCGCGATGATCGGCCAGCGCCTCGACGGCACCGGGCCGGTGACGGTGACGCTGGTCGGCCCCCGGCATGCGGGGCCGCTGCCGGCGGGGCGCGTGCTGCACGCCCCCGGCGACGACGTCTGGCTGTTCGGCCGTTTCATCGTCGACGGTCCCGACGACCTGCCGGCCGCGCACGCGATGCAGGACCGCGTGCACGTGACGGTGCTGCCCGGTCCGCACTCGCAGTCCGGCGCATACACGCCACCGGCGCTGTCGACCCGCGAAGCCGATCCTGCGCCGCTCGACCCGGTCGACGCCGCCACGTTCCTCGCGGTGGTGAACGCGGGGCTGGCGCGCAACCCGCCGCCGGCCGCCGATGCCGCGGTGCTGGCCCGATGCGCGGTCGTCGGCCTGCGCGCGGGCGACCCGCATGCGTGGGGCACATTGGATCCGACGATCCGGGCGGCATGGTCGGCACGCATCGGCGCGACGTTCGAAGGCATCCGCCGATCGATCCCGCAGCTGAGTCTGCAGGTGCAGGGCTGGCGGGTGCGGGGCCCTGAGATCGGCAACTTCGGAACGAACTACGCCGAGCGCTCGGCGATCGCCCTGGGCGGTCTGGGTGCGCTGGAGCCGATCGAGGCGGTCTACGCGTCACGCGCCGTCGACGACAGCGGCGAACGCCTGGACGGCCAGCAGGCACGGGTGCTGAGCATCCGCCCCGAAGGACTGCCAGCCGACGGGTTCTGGTCGATGTCGATGTACGAGCAGACCCGCGACGGGCGCCTGTTCTTCACCGACAACCCGATCGCGCGCTACACGGTGGGCGACCGCACGCCCGGTCTGCGCCGCGACGCCGACGGTACCTTGCGCATCGCTCTTCAGCATGCGGCGCCCGACGACCCGGTGCTGCGCGCGAACTGGCTGCCGGCGCCGGCCGGGCCGTTCGTGGTGACCTTGCGGGTGTACCTGCCGCGCGCCGAACTGCGCGCCTGGCAGGTGACGATGCCGACGATCGTGCGCGCCGACTGAAGCGGGCGCCCCCGCGGCGCCCCGTCCCGGCACGAAGTGCGTACAGTCTCGCCCTGAACGGCAACAGGGAGAGATACGGCATGCAGGGTCGATTCGTGGACAAGGTCGTGATCGTGACGGGCGCGACATCGGGGATCGGGCGTGAAGCCGCGATCCGATTCGCGCGCGAAGGCGCGAAGGTGGTCGTTGCCGGGCGGCGTCAGTCGCAGGGCGACGCCGTCGTCGGTGACATCGCGCAGGCAGGCGGCGAAGCGCTGTTCGTGCGCACCGATGTGGCGGACGAAGCGTCGGTGTCGGCACTGGTCAGCGCCACGCTCGAGCGCTACGGCCGGCTCGACTGCGCGTTCAACAACGCCGGCATCGGCGGCGAGTCACCGAAGCGCACCGCCGACCACACCAAGGCCAACTGGGACGCGGTGCTGGGCATCAACCTGACCGGCACCTGGCTGTCGATGAAGTACGAGATTCCTGCGATGCTCGCCAGCGGCGGCGGCGCGATCGTCAACACATCGTCGATCTACGGCCTGAAGCGCAGCGACATGGGCCACGTGCCGTACGCGGTGTCCAAGCACGGCGTGCTTGCGCTCACGAAGACGGCTGCCTATGAGTACGCGAAGAAGGGCTTGCGCGTGAACGCGGTGTGCCCGGGCTGGACGCACTCGGAGATGATCGACCCGGCGCTGGAGACCGACGCGAAGTTCCGCGCGTTCGTCGAGCGTCAGATCCCGATGGGACGCGTGGCCGACACCGGCGAGATCGCCGATGCCGTGCTGTGGCTATGCTCTGCCGAGGCCGCCTACGTGAACGGCCACGCGCTGAGCGTGGACGGCGGCGTGATCGGCTGAGCATACCGGGGTGTCGAGCGCCGAGTCTCGGCGCTCATAACATCGAGCCCGACGCTCAGCCGCCGCCGGGGCTCAATCCTCGAGCAGCCCCAGATCCCGCACCGCCCCCTTGTCGGCCGACATCGCAAGTTTGCCGTAGGCCTTCAGCGCGGCCGACACCTTGCGCTTGCGCGGCTTGGCGGGCTTCCAGCCTTTGGCCTGCTGCTCGGCGCGGCGGCGCGCCAGCTCCTCGTCGGACACCAGCACGTCGATGCGGCGGTTGGGGATGTCGATGCGGATGCGGTCGCCGTCGCGCACCAGGCCGATCGGGCCGCCCGCAGCCGCCTCGGGCGACACGTGGCCGATCGACAGGCCCGAGGTGCCGCCGGAGAAACGGCCGTCGGTGAGCAGCGCACA
>JAKOZZ010000259.1 GCA_029779755.1 Pseudomonadota bacterium | reverse complement strand
CATGCGATGGACCGCGAGCTGATCAACCGCACGCTGGGCTTCGGCGTGTCGACGCTGGCGTACAGTCCGTTCGGCAAGGGCATGTCGATGATCCAGCAGCCGGTGGCCGAGTACCCGAAGTTCGACCTCGCCAAGGCGCAGGCGCTGGTCAAGGAATACGGCAAGCCGGTCGAGTTCACGCTCAGCTACAACAACACGCCGTCGACGCGGCATCTCGCCCAGTCGCTGCAGGAGATGTGGGCGAAGGCCGGCATCAAGGTGCAGCTCGAGGCCTTCGACCAGAACCGGCTGGTGCAGAACATGTCGAGCAAGCAGTTCGAGGCGTCCATCTACCGGTTCACCGGCCGGGCGGATCCGCACGTCAACGCGTTCACGTTCTTCCACTCCCAGTTCGCTGCGATCAACCCGTCGCAGAATTACGGCGGCTACGTCAGCAAGCGCGCCGACGAGCTGCTCGAGCAAGGCATGGCGACCGCGGATCCCGCCAAGCGCGCCGCCATCTACTCGGAGTTCGCGCGCGTGCTCAACCAGGAGGTGCTGCCGTACGCCTACCTCTTCAACGTCACCGACACCATCGTCGCGAAGAAGCACGTAAAGGGCCTGACGGTCATCCCTGACGGACTCGTGCGCTTCGCCGACATGTATCGGCAATAGACGGCGCCGGGAGGCGCCGCCGGGCGGCGCCTCCCGGCCCGGATCGGAACCCTCATGGACACCAGCACCGAACCGCAGATCGACCGCCCCCGCACCAACGCCGAGCTGCGCGAGGAAGCGACGGGCCGGATGATCGACACCGCCATCCGCCTGATCGCGGAGCGCGGCGCGACGCGTCTGTCGCTCGTGGACGTCGGACGCGCGTCCGGCTACAGCCACTCGCTTCCGAACTACTACTTCAAGTCCAAGAAGCAGCTGCTGGTCGAGGTGTACACACGCATCGTCGCGAATTTCCAGCAGCGCTCGAAGGTATGGTCCAAGGCGCGCGCGCCCGGGCCCCTGCGCGCCGGCATGGGCGTGATCGGCTCGACCATCGGCGCCTACTGCAACCTCGCCGCCGAAGGGCGGCCCGACTCCCGTGCGATGCACGCGCTGTGGTCCGAGTCGCTGTCGGCGATGCCCGAGCTGCTCGAGGACGTGCGCCCGCTCAACCAGAAGTCGCTCGAGTTCTTCGAGGCACAGATCCGGATCGGCATCGAGCGCGGCGAGATCGACCCGGGCGTCAACGTCGAGGCGCTGGCCGTGATGATCTTCGGCATGCTGCGCGGCGTCGTCGCGCAGTGGCTGATCGACCCCGAGCGCGTGGACCTCGCGCGGGTGGCCGACCTCGCGATCGCCGTGCTGCGCAAGGGGCTCGCACCCGAACCCCCGGCGAACGCCTCCCTCTGACCCGCCGCCACCGTCCGACCCGACGCCTCTGTCGCCCCCCGACGCCCTCTTCGGAGACCGCTGATGTCCCTGCCCGCCTCGATCGCCTCGCGTCTGAAGATCCCGCTGATCGCTGCGCCCATGCTGCGCGTGTCGGGCCCCGACCTGGTGTCGGCGGCCTGCCGCAACGGCGTGATCGGATCGTTCCCCACGGTCAATGCGCGCACCTCGGAGGAGCTCGACGCGTGGCTGACCCGCATCGCCGACGACTGCGCCCGGGTCGACGGTCCGACGGCGCCGGTCTGCCCGAACATCATCATGCGCCGGCAGCCCGAGGTGCTGGCCGCCGACGTCGACGTGCTGGTGCGGCACAAGGTGGAGATGGTGATCGCCAGCGTCGGCTCGCCCGAAGCCGTGATCCGGCCACTGCACGACATCGGCTGCCTGGTGTTCGCCGACGTCGCGTCGGTGCGCCATGCCGAGAAGGCGCTGCAGGTCGGCGCCGACGGGCTGGTGCTGCTGAGTGCCGGCGCGGGGGGCCAGACCGGCTGGGTCAACGGCATGTCGTTCGCGCGGGCCGTGCGCGCGATGTTCGACGGGCCGCTGGTGCTGTCGGGCGGCATCTCGGACGGCGCCGCGCTGTGGGCGGCCCGTGTGCTGGGCTGCGACCTCGGCATGATGGGCACGCGCTTCATCGCCACCCCCGAGAGCATGGCGGTCGACCGCTACAAGGCGATGCTGGTCGACAGCCGGCTGGACGACGTGATGCTCACGCGCGCGTTCACCGGGCTGGACACCAACATGCTGCGCCCGTCGATCGTGGCGGCCGGGCTCGATCCGCAGGCACTGGCCGGGCCGGTGACGCCGGAGCGCGCACGCGAACTGTTCAGCGCGCACTCCAAGGACGCGCAGGGCCCCAAGCGCTGGGTCGACATCTGGAGCGCGGGCCACACGGTGTCGGGGGTCGACGCCGTGCAGCCCGTCGGGGCACTGATCGACCGCCTCGCCGCCGAGTACGCAGCTGCGCGCGACCAGACGCGGGCGCTGCTGGCATGAGCGGGCCCGTCACGAGCGGGCCCGTCGTGAGCGGTGCCGCTGCGAGCGCCGCCGTCTTCCGCACCCGCATCACCGAGCTGTTCGGCATCACGCACCCCATCCTGATGGGCGGCATGCACCACCTCGGGCAGTCGGGCCTGGTGGCGGGCGTGGTGAACGCCGGCGCGATGGGCTTCATCACGCCGCGCTCGTTCGACTCGCTCGACGACTATCGCGCCGACCTGCGGCGCTGCCGCGCGCTGACCCGGGGCCGGCCGTTCGGCGTCAACCTGACGATCTCGCGCCGGCCCGGCTGGAACCGCGACGCGCCCGCCTGGATCGACATCGCCCTCGAAGAAGGCGTGCGCCACTTCGAGAGCGCGGGCACCTCGCCCGAGGAGTTCCTGCCGCGCATCCACGACGGCGGCGCCGTGCTGATCCACAAGTGCCCGAGCGTGCGCCACGCACTGACCGCCGAGCGCATCGGCGTCGACGCGGTCGCGCTGGTCGGCATGGAGGAGGGCGGGCATCCCGGCGCCAACCAGCTGCCCACCTTCGTGAACGGCGCCGCCGCGCTGCAGCGGGTGAAGATCCCGCTGGTGGTCGGCGGCGGCATCGGCAGCGGGCGTCAGATCGCGGCGGCGCTCGCGATGGGCGCCGATGCGGTCGTCATGGGCAGCCGCTTCATGGTCGCGACCGAAGCGGACATGCACGTCGCCGTGAAGCAGCG
The DNA here is from genome assembly GCA_029779755.1 of Pseudomonadota bacterium. Taxonomy (GTDB): domain Bacteria; phylum Pseudomonadota; class Gammaproteobacteria; order Burkholderiales; family Burkholderiaceae_E; genus Quisquiliibacterium. The sequence goes on along the minus strand of JAKOZZ010000259.1, from coordinate 1,096 downwards.
CATCGTCGAGCTCGACGAGAACTGCTCGACGACGATCCTCGGTACGCTCAACAACACTTGGCGCGTGATGGTCAACGAGACGGCCCGTGAAGTGCAGCGCCTCGAGGCCGGCGGCGCGCGCACGCACGAGGCGTTCGGCGACCTGATCCTGTCGTCGCGCACGCGCGAGCGGGTGTACCGCGGGGGACATGTCGAGGAGGGCATCGTGTCGCTGGGGCCGTCGGGCGGGTTCGCCGATGCGATCGAGCCGGCCGGGGTGGTCGTCGGGCGGCTGATGGCGGAGGCGGGGGAGGCGGCGAGGGCGTTCGTGCGGGGGATCGTGGGTTAGTCGCGGGCGAAGGCGCGGGCAACGGGTCCGACCGGGGGGCGGGTGCTGGCCCCTGCTGCGCAGGGGTGCCCTCGGCGCGGAGGGGGGCCGGCCGTGCGGCGAAACTTATATGGACGCCTCCCTTGTGGCAAGCAAGCATTCGAGGGTCTGACGCGGCGGGTTCATCGCACCCTTATATCCGGCCTTTGGATGCAGCCGGAGGCTGCTGGCCATGATGGTTGATCGCGAGGCCGGTGCTCATCTCGCTAACGGGCTGAACCGAGGTCGCCCAGAGTTTCGCTCAGCTTTGCCGGCCCACGGTCTGACCGCTACGCCATCGTCTCGTCTTCTCGCCTGCACACTCGTTCGACAGTCTCCTGCCAGTGGTTCGTTGGTGTTCGCTTGCCTGGTTACGCCGTTGCGGTCATGGCTGGCGCGCCGCGTGGCGGCTCGGGCTTCCACGCCGGGTCATAGCTCCGCTGGTGCGAGGCGATCGCCCAGGCGATGCGCGCCAGCTTGTGTGCCACGGCCGTGGCCACGACGTTGAACGGGCGTCGCTCGAGCATTCCCGCGACCCATCCCGATGGTGTGGCCAGGCGCGCGAGATTGCGCGCGCCGTGGACCAGCAGCGTTCGCAGGTAGGCGTCGCCGCGTTTGCTGATGCCACCCATGCGTACCTTGCCGCCGGTGCCCGTGTGGCTGGGGACCAGCCCCAGGCAGCATGCGAACTGGCGCGCATTGCGCCAGCCCGAACCGTCGCCCAACGTGCTGGCCAGAGCGCTGGCGCCC
>JAKOZZ010000349.1 GCA_029779755.1 Pseudomonadota bacterium | reverse complement strand
GACGGACTTCACGGATCGGGCAACCGGCGGGCGCGCCAGGAAACAAAAACGGCGTCCATCCCCGCGCAGCCGTTCGTGGCCTGCGGGATGGACGCCGTTGTCCTGGAATCGCCGGTGCTTCAGCAGGACGATCGCCGTTGACCGTCCTGCACGCCCATTGCCTTTGCACGATGCGTGCCAGGGCCGGAACGGGCCCCGGAGGCGCTGCGCGGCCCGTTGCGCTGCATGCTTCGACGGTTTGCGGTGCATGGAAACGCGCCGCACCGGTGCATGGGCACTGGATTTGTGCGTCGCAACATCCCTGTGATGCGGTCCGCGTCAGACCAGCAATGCGCGCGCGACGTCCGCCAGGCGACGCCCCTGATGCATGGCCGACTGCCGCAGCAGCGCGTAGGCCGCCTCCTCGGACACACCGTGCCGGACCATCAGCAGACCCTTCGCACGCTCGATCAGCTTGCGCTCGTCCAGCGCGGCACGGGCGGCGTCGAGCTCCTCGGTCATCGATTGCAGGCGGCGCGCCTGCGCCTGCACGAGCGCAAGCATCGAGCGCTCGAGGTTCGGACCGAGCGCACCGCCCGCCACCACCGGATCGCCCCCCACCGGCCCCGACGGCGCAGGCGCAGGTCCCGCCGGATGCGGAGCCGCGGCGTCGTCCCCCTCGTCCAGCGCCGCCAGCAGGTCGGCGCCGGACGCCGGCGCGCCGAGTTGCGGGCCGACCGTGCACAGCGCCGCGAGCTCGCCCTCCAGCGCGATGCGCCGATCCACGCACAGCGCCCGCAGGTCGGCCGTGCGCGCCGCCTCGATCGCCATCATCGCGTCGATCCGATGCGAGCAGGCGTCGAACCAGCGGGCGCTCAGGTCCGGGTCGAGCAGCACGCCCTGGGCGTCGGCGCACAACACCCGGCGCAGCCGCTCCAGATCCGCCGGGACCGCATGCACGGCGTCGACGCAGCGCGCGGCGCCCGTCTCGCGGGCGCACTGCTCGAACACGTCCAGCGCGCGCGCCTGCGACTCGATCAGGAACTGCAGCCGCTGCTGATCGGCGACGCCCGCGCGTCCCGAGGCGAACAGGCTGGCGCCCAGCGCCCGCTCCTGCCCGGCCAGCTCCTTCGCCTGCATCAGGTGGAACAGGCCCACCAGCAGACGGCACACCTGGGCGTCGGCGGCGGTGTCCGCGGCCTCGAAGACGACCGCGAGCAGGGCGCCGATCAGGCGTGCGTACGCCGCGGTCGCCCGGGCGGGCAGCCAGGCCCCGCGCCGGACCAGCGAGCGCAGGGCGGGCAGCGCCTCCAGGCCCTGCAGGGCGAAGGCGATGCGCGCGCACAGGCGCGCGCCATGCCCCGGCCCAACGCCCGGCCCAGCCCCCAGCCCAGCCCCCGGCCCGGGATCATGCCCCGGACCCGGCCGCGCGGGCGGTGTCGCCAGCCGGTCGAAGTGCGCCCGCAGCGCGGACTCGAGGCGGTCGGTGTCGTCGGTCTGCGCATCGCGCTCACGCGCGAAGCGTTCGCCCTGCGAGGCGAGGTACAGGTTGCTGAATCCGCGCTCGCGCTGCAACGCGTGCACCAGGCGCGCAGTCGCCTCCACCAGCGTGGCGGTGTCGGCGAGCGCGCGCAGCTCGGCAATCTCGCATTGCCGGGCCGCGATCAGGAAATCGAGGCTGGTCTTCATGATGTCGTGCGCAGGCACGACGCAAGAAGCCTGCCAGCGGCGGCCCGCCCGGGGCCCGCCCGGGTCCCGCTCAGGCGCCGCTCAGGCGCCGATCAGGATCGCCGCATCGATCGGTGCGCCGGTCGTGTCGTACGCCAGGCGCCCTTCCCCGGCCCCGTAGATCACGTAGTGCGCGATCGCGCCGTTCGTGCGGCTGCCGAGGAAGTCGCCCAGATGCCCGTCGACGTAGGCGGCGACGTCGGGGTTGTCGGCGAGGTAGCGGTTGCCGTCGTAGCGGTCGAAGCCGGGGCCGGCGCTGCGCCCTTCCCACACGCCATACAGGTTGTAGTGCAGGAAGAGGATCGCGTCGTCGAACTGTCCGGCCTCGAGGTCGGGCCAGCGGTGCTGGTAGTAGTCGGGGTCGAACCAGGCGTTGGGGTCGCGCCCCTCCGCCGCGCCCCAGGCCAGGTAGTGGTCGAACGCGTTCTGCAGGTTCAGCGCGGGCACCAGGTCCGGGTTGCTCAGCAGGTAGTACGCGGCGTCGAACAGGAACGCGCGCGACTGCGCGTACTGCGGCACCTCGGTGCGCGGCGGATTGAAGAGCTCGAAGGTCTGCGTGCCGAAGCGCAGCAGCTCGACGTCGTGCACCGCGTCCTGCCCGTCGCGCCCGGCCTGCCGGTCGGTGACCGTCACGGTCCGCGCGGGCCGGTCGATCTCCAGACGGTACTGCCCGACGGGGCCGTCGTAGACGGCCGTGTCGACGCCGCCGGCGCCGTCGATGCGGTCGTTGCTGGCCAGGCTGATCAGCACGTCGTCGGCGTCGGTGCCGTCGATCGGGACGATCGCCGCCTCGGTGACGAAGCTGAGCGCCGTGCTGCTCGCGATCCCGGGGTTGCCGTCGCCGGAGGCGTCGACGAACGCGCCGGCATCGAGCAGCACGTAGTAGGCGGTGTCGTGGGCGAGCGTCACGGACGGGTTCACCGTCACGACGTTGCCGACGATGCCGACCTGCGCGTCGGTGGCCTCGATCGACGCCACCACGCCGTCGTCGGCCGCCCGGCGGATCGACACGAACCGGCCGGCCACCGCTTCGACGTCCTCGCTGAAGGTGAGCACGACGTCGGCATCGACCGCGACCGCCACCGCGTTGTCGACCGGGGACGTGGCGGTGAGGATCGGCCGGGCGCTCAGCAGCGACACGTCGTCGTCCTCCGTGCCGCCGCCGTTGTCGGGCGTGGAGTCGGGATCGGATTCGCCCATCGCGACGACCTCGGCCGACGCGAACAGCCCGGCGAGGTCGTCGACCCGCGCCGTGATCGTGAACGTGCGGCTGATGTCCGGATTCAGGTTGCCGACGGTCCACAGGCCGGTGGCCGCATCGAAGCTGCCCTGCACGCCGCTGCCCGACAGCAGCACGAGCCCGGCCGAATGGTCGAGCTTGACGACCAGCGACGAGGCGACGTTGGGCCCGCTGTTGGTCACCGTCAGATCGAAGGTCACGGTGTCGCCGACCGCGGGCGTGACGGTGCTGGCGCTGCCGCCCAGGCTGACGTCGGCGGCGGACACCGCCACGACGCTGGCGTCGCGGGTGTGCGTCAGCAGGTTGTCGCTCTGGTCCAGGTCGAGGGCGACGCCGCTGACGACCTCGCTGCTCGACATGCGCGGGCCCGCGCTGGACACCCGGCCCGACACCACGACCTCGACGCGCGCGCCGGCGGCCAGGTCGCCGAGGGCGATCGACTGCCGGCTGCTGCTGGCGTCCCAGACCACCTGGCTGCCGTCGACCGTGATGTCGTAGCTGGTCAGCCCGGACAGGTATTCGGAGAGCCGCACCGACGGCGCGGCATCCGGACCGTCGTTGGCCACCCGGAGCGTGTAGCGGGCGTCGTCGCCGACGAACGCCCCGCCTTCGGTCGAGACGAGCGTCACCGACAGATCCGCGACCGGCACGACCGCGGGCGGTTCGATCCTCGAGTCGTAGAACGTGACGCGTCCGTCGTCGGCGTTGTTGCCGATGTCGGTGTCGAACGCGGCGCTGGTCACGGTCGTGCGGTGGTTCACCTCCAGTCCGCCGACCGGCACCTCCACCCAGTACGGAAGCTCCAGGGTGACGGACACCCGCTCGGTCGCGCCGGCCGCGACGTCGCCGTAGTCCAGCGAGAAGCCTTCCTTGCGGTACAGGTCCGTGCTGTTGTACGAGCCGTCGTTGATCGAGTAGTAGCCGTAGATGGCGTCGTCGTCCGAGCCGCGCAGGTCGAAGGCTTCCGCGACGACGACCCCGCTGGCGGCGCGCGTGCCGCGGTTCTCGACCTCGATGTCGTAGGTGACGCGCAGGTACCAGCCGCTGTCGGCCGCGTCGACGCGGACGTCCTTCAGGCTGGTCGTGACCGCCAGGTCGACGCCGCGGGCCACCGTCACCGGCGTCTCGTAGTAGTCGAACACCGGCACGCCGTGCTGCGACATGACCGCGGCATACACGTAGTAGTCGCCGGGGGCGACCGCCTTCGGATCCCACACGAAGGTCTCGCCGGTGCCCAGCCCCAGGTCCGACACGATGGGCGTGCCGTCGAAGCCGACGCCGTCGGTGTCGTAGAACAGCATCGTGCGCGCCGCGGCGTCGTCGCTGGTGGCGCTGTAGGCGATCTCCACGCCGGCGTCGACCGCGTTCACGCCCTCGACCTGGATCACGTCGTCCGGGATCACCATCAGCATCGCTTCGCTCGACAGCGTGCCGAGCGAAGCGGCGTTGTCGGCCGTCAGGCTCCAGGCGCCGCGCGTCACGAACGATTCGCCCGTGCCCGGACCGACGGCGACCGCGACGGTGCCCGCGCTGCCGAGCTCGGCGATCACGGCCATGCCGTTGGCCTCGAAGTCCGCCTCCTGCACCGTCGATCCGTCGGGACGCCGGACCCGCAGCTGGGGGTCCAGCAGCGGGTCGCCGTCCCACGACAGGAACATCACGAACGACGGCTGGTCGCCCGTGATCAGGAACTCGGTCGGCGGCGCCGCCTCCGCGAGCGTCACGCCGGTCCCGGCAACTTCCGAGCCCGTGTCGGGAACGCCGATGTCGGCGGCGCCCGTGGCCGTGACGGACGACTTCGCCTCCGGCACCGGCGGCAGGTTGGCCGTGCCGATGCGCTCGAGCGTGCCGTCGAATTCGGCGCGCAGGCCGATCACCCGGCCGCCGATCACCGGCAGCCCGGCCGGCAGGATGCCCCAGGCGGCGATGAAGTCGTCGCCGTAGATGCCGTTGTTGGTGAAGTTGACCATCGCCGTGCCGGACCCCAGGCTCACGCCCTGCATCGGCCCCAGCAGGCTCACCTCCGGCAGCCGCACGTTGGCGGCGCCGTACGAGCTGAAGTTGAACGAACTGTCGATCTTCACCTGGCCCTGCCCGGAGGCGATGCCGCCGCCCAGGCCTTCGAGGTAGACGATCTCGCCGTCGCCCTGCAGGAACCCTTCCTTCCAGTCGAGGGTGATCCCGCCGGTGATCTTGATGATGCTGTCGCTGATCAGGGCCAGCGTGCCCTCCCCGGCCAGGCTGTCCTCGTTGATCGCGGCCTCGAGGTCGGCGCGCGCGATGTACACCTTGCCGATGTCGAAGATGGAATCGCCCTCGTCGTCGCCGATCGTGATCTGCGGTCCGTAGGTGAAGCCGACACCGCCGGTGACCGTCACCGGATCCTTCGCGGTCGGCGCGACGTTCTCGACCTCCAGCTTCACCTTCTGCAGGTACACGTCCGGGCGGCCCATCATCAGGTTCAGGTCGTCGACCTGGAAGCCGATCAGGTTGATCGCCAGCGGGTCCAGCACGAACCCCAGGCTGAGGTCGAGCTCGGGCGTGGTGGTGCGCCAGGGGAACTCGATCGAGCCGGTGCCCTTGATCGTGTCCGGATCCCCGGTGGTGTCGATCTCGAGCTCGAACCCCTTGAACGTGACCACCCGCAGCTTCAGCTCCGTCTCGAGCGAGAGGCTGCCCTTCAGGTCGGGCTTGCCGTCCTGGATCTGCACGAAGTTCTCGCCCGCGAGGTCGACCTCGACCTTGGTGTCCACGCCGCGGATCGGCGCCTCGATGCTGAACTTGCCCTGGTACTTGATCAGGTCCTTCGGGCTGTCGTACGAGATGCGGTGGTTGGTGGTCTCGACCTTGAACAGGTCGAGCAGGTTGTACTCGCCGCCGATCGGCAGCACCAGCGACCCGCTCGGTCCGCCGAAGGCGAGCCCCTGGGCGCCGAGCACCAGCACGTCGGTGCGCAGGGCCTCGCCGTCGATCGCCATGCCGGTGACCTGCAGCGGCATCACGAACGAGGTGTCGAAGCGCACCTGGCCGGGGCGGATGACGAACCCGTCGAGGCCGGTGTCCAGGCCGCCGATGCGATAGATGTCGGTCGCGTCCAGCGCGCTCGTCGCGGCGTCCTCGTAGGGCATGGTGAAGCCGCCGCGGAACATCAGGTCGGTGGCGCCGCCCGTCGCCGCATACACGTCGGCGCCGCTCACCTTCAATTCGTCCTCGGACAGCTCGACCGTGCCGCCCACGATCCGCAGCAGGGTGGCGGTGCCGTCCTTGCGCCCCACCGTCACGGTGCCGCCGGACAGCGTGAACGTGCCGTCCTCGTCGAGGTCCTCGAACTTGCCGTCGACGGCGGTGACGAGCAGCGGCGACGTGTCGGGCAGGCCGGCCTCGCGGCTCGTCACGGTGTACTCCCACGCCGTGCCTTCGTCGGCGGTCGCCACGATGACCTCGAAGGTGTCCGCCGTGCCCCGCTTGATCGTCACCGTGTCGGTGCGGTCGTAGCTGACGAACCCGGTGTCGACGATCGTGTTGCCGTCGTAGCGGATGATGAAGCGGTCCGGGATGCCGTAGAAGTCGAAGGAGAAGCTGATCTCGTTGTCCAGCTTGCCTTCCAGGGCGACCTGGCGCTGGCTGCCCTCGTAGCCGCCGGATTCGCCTGCCGATGCGAGTTCGACGACGGTCGGCACGCCGTCGATCCAGGCGACCCCCGTCTCCGCGCCGGTCGCCACCGGCGCGTGCCCGCCCGCGCCCGTCACCAGGTCGCGGAAGGCCGCCCCTTCGTCGCCGGGGGTGTCCGCGTCCGCCCAGAGGGCGTCGAGATGATGGCCGAGCTCCTGCAGCAGCAGGTCCGCGACGAGGCCGGGCTCCATCGCATCGAGCACGAACGCGCGGTCGGACACCAGCACGGTGCCGGTCTGCGCGTGATAAGCGGCGAGCCCGTCCGGCAGATCCTGCGCGGACACCAGGCGGATCGCCGGCCAGTCGGTGCCGGCCGCCAGCGCCCGCAGATGCCGCGCGGCAGACACCGCATCGATGCCGGGAAACACCGAGGTCAGCGCCGCGACCAGCGTTCCGGTCGGCGCGTGGGCCTCCAGAAAGCCCTGCAGCCGCGCGGCGGCGAGCGTCCGCGCAGCGTCCAGGAGGGCGACTTCGAAGGGCTCCCGAGGGGAGGACGGATCTGCGGTGGCCGGCGACGGGACGCTCATCGAGTTCTTCTCCTGCGGGTTGGCAGCGTTTAGATACTCCTCCCTGTAATGGTAGTCAGCCGCCGCCGCCGCGACAAATCCGTGCGCTGCGTTAGCATCGACCGGCTCGACGACCCGCACCGCCCCCTGACGGAGACACCACCGATGATCCAGCTCTACCACTGCATGACGGCGCGCTCGTTCCGCCCGCTCTGGACGCTCGAGGAACTGGGCCTGCCCTACCAGCTGCACATGCTGCCGTTCCCGCCGCGGGTGCTGTCGCGCGCCTACCTGGAGATCAACCCGCTGGGCACGATCCCGCTGATGATCGACGGCGACACGCGCATGACCGAGTCGGCCGCGATCTGCCAGTACCTGGCGGCACGCAACGCGCCCAACCCGCTGAACGTCGAGGTCTCGGACCCGGCGTTCGGCGCATATCTCAACTACCTGCACTTCGGCGAGGCGACGCTGACCTTCCCGCAGACGCTGGTGCTGCGCTACACGCAGCTCGAGCCGCCCGAGCGGCGCAACCCCCAGGTCGCGCAGGACTACGGCAAGTGGTTCCTGGCGCGCCTGCGGACGCTGGAGCCCCTGCTGTCGAAGCAGGACACCCTCTGCGCGGGCCGATTCACTGCGGCCGACATCTCGGTTGCGTATGCGCTGGTGCTGGCCGAGACGCTGAACCTGCACGGCGGCTTCACGCCCGCCGTGGCCGCCTACTACGCCCGCATGCGCGCGCGTGACGGGTTCAAGCGCGCGATGGCAGCGCAGGAACGCGCGGCCGTCGAGCAGGGCCTGAGCACCGCCGCGGCGGGCAGCGCGGGCTGACGCCGGTCGGGGCGCAGCCCGGCGGGGCGGAGCCCGGGCGGGGCACCGGGGGGCCCGTCGGCATGCGGTCCGGATGTCAGGATCGGCCGCCGGCCGCGTCCCAGCAGACACCGCGGGCCGGCCTGCGACCAGACCCGGGCACACGCATCGGCCCGCACCCACACCCACGATGCCAGGACTCGCCCGCTTCCTCCCCTCGCCCGAGACCCTGCAGCGCAACCGCTGGCTGCGCTGGCTCGGCCCGGCCCTGCACCATCCGCGGCTGTGGCACCTCAGCCGCCGCGGGCTGGCGCTGGGCATGGCCGTCGGCGTCTTCTTCGGCCTGCTGATCCCGATCGCGCAGATTCCGCTGAGCGCCGCCGCCGCAGTGGCCCTGCGCGCCAACGTGCCGGCCGCGGTCGCGAGCACGCTGGTGACCAATCCGGTCACGTTCGGGCCGGTGTACTACGTCGCGTGGCGGCTCGGCAGTGCGGTGCTCGGCGCGCCGGTGGCGCCGGACGAAGCGCCCCCGACCCCGCAGGCCGCGCCGGCACCGCCCGACGCGCCCTGGTGGCAGCGCATCGTCGGCAGTGTCCTCGGGGTGGGCCGGCCGCTGCTGGTCGGCCTGGCCATCCTGGCCTGCAGCATCGGTCTGCTGACCTACTTCGCGGTCTCGTGGATCTGGGCGATCAGGGTCCGGTGGGCGCGCCGCCGGCGACGCGCCGGGGGCGGCTCGGGCAGGCCATGACACGCCTCGCGGTCTGCGTTGTGCTGTCCGCGGCAGTCCTGCTGCTGGGGCCCCCACCGGACACGCTGCGCACCGCGCTGGCGCTGTTCGTGCTGATCGCCGGGCTGTGGATCACCCAGGCCCTGCCGCTGCCGGTCACCGCGCTGCTGGTCCCCCTTCTGGCCGGTGCCACCGGCCTGATGGACGTGCGTGCCGCGCTGGCGTCGTTCGCACACCCGATCATCTTCCTGTTTCTCGGTGGCTTTGCTCTGGCCTCCGCGCTGCAGCAGCATGGACTCGACCGCGCGCTGGCCCACGCGGTGTTGCGCGCGGCGGCGCATCACCGAGGTCGAGCGGTGTTCCTGCTCGCCGCGCTCAGCGCCCTGCTGTCGATGTGGATCAGCAACACGGCCACCGCCGCCATGATGCTGCCCCTGATGCTCGGCCTGCTCGCCGATCCGCAGGCCGGCGGCGGCGACGCATCGCCGGCGTCGGCCCGCACACGCACCTTCGCCCTCCTTGCGATCGCCTACAGTGCGAGCATCGGCGGGATCGCCACGCTGGTCGGCAGCCCGCCGAACGCCATCGCCGCCGCCCAGGCCGGCATCGGCTTCACCCAGTGGCTGGCCTATGGTCTGCCGGCGGCCCTGCTGATCTGGCCCGTGGCGATGGGCGTGCTCTGGCTCGCACTGAGACCGGGGCTGAGGGGCACCATGCACATCGAATCGTCGTCGATCACATGGACACGCCCCCGGATCACCACGCTGACCGTCTTCATCGCGACGGTTGCGTGCTGGGTGGCGGGCGCCCCGATCGCCCGCGCGCTCGGCGTCTCCGGGGACGTCGACAGCATGGTCGCGCTTGCGGCGGTGATCGTGCTGATCGCCAGTGGCTGCCTGCGCTGGCGCACCCTCGAATCGCAGACCAACTGGGGCGTGCTGCTGCTGTTCGGCGGCGGGCTGGCACTCTCGGAGGTCATGCAGTCGAGCGGGGCGAGCGCGTTCCTGGCCGCGCAGGTGCTGACACTGGTCCGCGAGTCGTCCCCGCTGCTGGTGATGGCCCTGGTGATCGCCTTCGTCGTGTTTCTCACCGAACTCGTCAGCAACACGGCGAGCGCAGCCCTCGTCCTGCCCATCCTCCTGCCTGCCGTCACGGCCATGGGGATGGCGCCTCAGGCGGCCGCCGCCGCCGTCGCGATCGCCGCTTCGTGCGCGTTCATGCTGCCGGTGGCCACCCCGCCGAACGCCATCGTCTACGCCACCGACCAGGTGCCGCAGGCGACGATGATGCGCTGCGGACTCTGGCTCAACCTGGCCTGCATCGCCGTCCTGACGGCGCTGACGGCGGTGGCGTCGTGACCACGCCCGCGGCCTGCCTCAGACTGCGCCCTCGGCCCGCAGCGCCGCGATCTCCGCCGCCCCGAGCCCCAGCTCCGACAGGATGGCGTCGGTGTGCTCGCCCAGCGCGGGCACCGCGTCCATGCGCGGGCCGTCGTCGGGTGCCGGGCCCCAGTTGCCCGGCGGCAGCAGCGCCGGAATCGGCCCCGCCGGCGACCCGACCGTGCGCCAGCGTCC
>JAKOZZ010000328.1 GCA_029779755.1 Pseudomonadota bacterium | reverse complement strand
GGCGAGCAGGGCCGCGATGCGCGCACGCACCGGACCCGAGAAGCCCCGTGTGCGCAGCAGCGCCACCGCCGGGTCGGCCTCGAACGCGCGGCGCAGCGCGCCGTCGGTGTCGAGCGTGTCGACGCGGAAGATCTCGCCCTGGCTCATCGGCAGCCCGCCGGCCAGCTGCGCGAGGTACTCGCCGAACGCCGCCTGGAGCATCAGGGTCTCGAGCTCGCCGAGCTTGCCGCTCGCCTGGAGCCGGCGTCCCCAGCCCAGCATCTCGTGCAGCGCCTGGCCATAGGTGGCGGCCCAGGCAAAGCCGTGCGCACGGGCCTGTTCGCGCTGCAGCGGATCGCCTGCGTCCGCGTTCTCGGCCAGCACGGCGCGCAGCGCGCGCTCGACGCCGGCGAGCAGCGTGTTCGTGGCGCGAACGGCCTGCTCGCAGTGTTCGAACAGGCCGTCGATCGCGAGGCCGGCCGACGCCTGCGCGGCGACGGATTGGTGTAGCGGTGCATTCATGGTGTTCTCCTTCGTCGGTTCTTCAGACCCGGCCGCCGATCACGCCGGCGTCGCGCAGCGCGGCGAGCGCCGCATCGTCCATGCCCAGCACGCGCTTGAGGACCGCGCCAGTGTCCTGGCCCAGCACCGGTCCGACCCCGGCGGGCACGCGTGCGCTCTCGCTGAACGCGAGCGGCGTGCCGGCCGTGAGGAAGCGGCCGACCGGATGCTCGACGCGCGTGAACATCGGGTTGGCTTCGGACACGCGGGGGTCTTCGGCAAGCATCTGCCGGAAGGTGCGGTACGGGCCCCACAGCAGCGAGCGGTCGGTGAACTTCGCGGCGATCTGTTCCAGCGTGTGCTTCGCGAACCAGGGGCGGAAGAAGGCCGAGATCAGCTCGCGCGCGTTGTACCGGCCCACCTCGGTGTCGAGCGAGTGGCCCAGCGCGTCGGCCGCCGACTTCAGCGCGTCCTCCATGCCGATGGCGCGGACCAGCACCTTCCACTGGCGGTCGGTGATCGCGAGCGCCATCACGCGGCGGCCGTCGGCGGTGTCGAACGCGTCGCCGTACGCCCCGTACAGGAAGTTGCCGTCGGCCTTGCGGTCGGCGTCGTTCACTTCGACCTCGGCCAGATAGCCGAGGTTGGAGGCCGCGGCGAAGGCGACGTCGGACAGGGCCAGGCGCACGAACTGGCCCTCGCCCGTCTCGCGGCGATGACGCTCGGCGGCCAGGATGCCGGTGGCCAGCGTCAGCCCGGCGACCAGGTCCCACGCCGGCAGCACGTGGTTGACCGGCCCCGACTTGCCGTCGCCCGTCACCATCGGAAAGCCCGCCGCGCAGTTGACCGTGTAGTCCAGCGCGTTGCCGCCGTCGGAGGATCCGATCAGCTGCACCATGATGACGTCGGCGCGGCGCGCCTTCAGGGCCTCGTAGGCGAGCTCGCCGTCGACCGACAGGTTGGTCACGAAGATGCCGCCGCCCGGGCCGGGCGCGGTGATCATGTCCTGCAGCACCTTGCGGCCCTGCGGGCTGCGCACGTCGATCTCGACGGAGCGCTTGCCCTTGTTGAGCGAGGCCCAGTACAGGCTCTTGCCTTCCCCGTTGACCGGCATGCGGGTGGTGTCGATGTTGCCGCCGATCGGATCGACGCGGATCACGTCGGCGCCCAGCTGCGCCAGCGTGAGGCCGCTCAGGGGCGCCGCGACGAACGCGGAGAATTCGACGACCCGCAGGCCGGTGAGGATGGGATGCGACACGTGACGGTCTCCAGCAGGGATTCGCGCGGCCCGATGCGG
>JAKOZZ010000316.1 GCA_029779755.1 Pseudomonadota bacterium | reverse complement strand
GCGAGTGCAGCGACGTGTAGCCGATGATCGAGCCGAGGCGCGGGTACTCCTTCCACTTGCGCTGGTAGGCGGTCAGGAAGCGCTCGTGCTCGGCGGTCTTGATGCTGTACCACGGATACCCGGTCACCCACCAGCCGACGGGGGCCTCGTCACGCAGCGGGTCGAGGTACTCGGGCTCGCCCGACAGCAGCGAGAACACCGTGCGGTCCTTGAACAGGCCGCGCGTGTTGCCCTCGCGCACGAACTTCGCCAGGTCGGCGGCGAAGAGCACGTTGAAGATCGCGTCGGGTTTCGCGTCGGCCAGCGCCTGCACGACCGAGCCGGCATCGACGCGGCCGAGCGCCGGCGCCTGCTCGGCGACGAACTCGACGTCCGGCTGGGCGGCCTTCAGCATGGTCTTGAACGTCGCCACGGCCGACTGTCCGTACTCGTAGTTGGGGTACACGAGCGCCCAGCGCTTCTTCTTGAGCCTGGCGGCCTCCGGCACCAGCATCGCCACCTGCATGTAGGTGGAGGCCCGCAGGCGGAACGTGTAGCGGTTGCCGTTCTGCCAGGTGATCTTGTCGGTGAGCGGCTCGGCCGCCAGGAACACCACCTTGCGCTGCTTGGCGAAATCGGTCACCGCCAGGCCGACGTGCGACAGGAAGGTGCCGAACAGCATGTCGACCTTCTCGCGCGACACCAGTTCCTCGGCCACGCGCACCGCGTCGCCGGGATTGCCGTTGTCGTCGCGCGAGATCACCTCGACCTTGCGTCCGAGCAGGCCGCCGCCGGCGTTGACCTCCTCGAGCGCGAGCTCCCACCCCTTGCGGTAGGGTTCGAGGAACGCGGGTTGCGCCTTGTAGCTGTTCATCTCGCCGATGCGGATCGGCTGCGCCGACACCGTCGAAGCGAAGGCGAAGGTCGCCAGGGCGGCCGCGAAGAGGACTCGTTTCATGCTGGGGTTCCTTGAGACGGGCACGGGGAAGACACTGCGAGAAGCCCGCAACGCGCATCCCCGCGGAACGGACGACACGACGGCCCCGATACGCGCATACTGCGGGGCCCCGGTCGCCCGGGTCGGACGGCGCCGTGTCCGCGATGCGCGACACGGCCCCCTTCGTGCGCACCGTGCGCCTGCATCGGCAGCACGTCCTCCTGCACGGTGCACGAAGCCCTTATGAAGCATTCACTTCATAAGTGGCCGGCAAAAGTACTCCACGCTAGAATGCGCGTCAACTCCGACTCGTGGTTCCCCGCCATGCCGCACATCGTCACCGAATCCTGCATCCGTTGCCGTTACACCGATTGCGTCGACGTCTGCCCGGTCGATTGCTTCCGCGAGGGGCCCAACATGCTCGTCATCGACCCCGACGAGTGCATCGACTGCGCGGTGTGCATTCCCGAGTGCCCGGTGGAGGCGATCCTGGCCGAGGAGGACGTGCCCGAGGCGCAGAAGAAGTTCATCCCGCTGAACGCGGAGCTCGCCAAGGTCTGGCCCAGCATCACCCGCACCAAGGCGCCCCTGCCCGACGCGGACGACTGGAAGGACGTGCGCGACAAGCTCGACCAGCTCCAGCGCTGATGAGCGCCCCCTCCGGCTCCGGCGCGCTGCGCCTCGGCTTCGGACTGCGCTTCGAAGACCTCTACCGCCGCGAGGGGATTGCCGCGCTCGACGCCGCGTGGCTCGCCTGGCTCGCCGAACGCGACGCCGCACTGGCCGAGCGCCTGACGGCCGCCCGCACCCGCGCCGGCGGCGGCACGGCCGAACCCCTCTCCGCGAAGGACGAGGCGAATCTCCTGGTCGACCTCGCGCCGCAGGTCGATGCCTTCGTGGCGTCGCTGTTCGGCATCGAAGCGGCGGCCGCGCACCTGCGTGCGCGTCACGAGGAGCTCGCTCCGCTCTACAAGGCGAAGTGGAAGTTCGTCAAACGCCAGGCCCTGCTCACCTACCCGGCCGATACGCTCGACGGGTTCGACGCCGGAGCGGCCCGCGCACAGATCGAAAGCTGGCTCGGCGCCCCCTTCGAGGAGCTCACCTTCGCGCGCGCCGTCATCGACTGGCAGCAGCACGAACAGCCCGACGCGCGCCTCGACACCGCGATGCGCTACAGCGCCTGGGCGGTGCAGACCCCCGAGGGCCAGCGCCGCCATCGCGGCGACGTGCTGTTCCGCCACCCCGGCAAGGTCGATCCGTACGCGCTGCTCGAGCACGTGCACGCCGCGCCGGAACACGGCGTCACGGTCCACACCATCGACCCCGAGCGGCTGCGCCAGCGCAAGGGCTTCGCGCTCACCGATCCGGGCACCGACCTGCGCGGCGCGCTCGACCAGGCCAACTACTGCATCTGGTGCCATGCGCAGGGCAAGGACTCCTGCTCGAAAGGCCTGAAGGACAAGCCGGCGCCGGACGGCGCAACGGTCTACAAGCGCACGGTGTTCGGCGTGAAGCTGGCCGGCTGCCCGCTCGAAGAGCGCATCTCCGAATTCCACCTCGTCAAGACCCGCGGGCACTCGGTGGCGGCGCTCGCGCTGATCACCGTCGACAACCCGATGGCGGCGGCCACCGGGCACCGCATCTGCAACGACTGCGTGAAGGCCTGCATCTACCAGAAGCAGACCCCGGTCGACATTCCGCAGGCCGAGACCCGCACCCTGAAGGACGTGCTCGAGCTGCCCTGGGGCTTCGAGATCTACAGCCTGCTCACCCGCTGGAACCCGCTGAACCTGCGCCGTCCGGTGCCGCGCGCCGACACCGGCTGCAAGGTGCTGGTGGCCGGCATGGGGCCGGCAGGGTTCACGCTGGCGCACCACCTGATGAACGACGGTCACACCGTCGTCGGCATCGACGGGCTGAAGATCGAGCCGCTGCCTGCGCACCTGTCGGGCGTCGATGCCCATGGCCGGCGCGTGCCGTTCGAACCCGTGCACGACGTGAACGCGCTCTACGCGGCGCTCGACGAGCGCGTGATGGCCGGCTTCGGCGGCGTCGCCGAGTACGGCATCACGGTGCGCTGGAACAAGAATTTCCTGAACGTCGTGCGCCTGCTGCTCGAGCGGCGGTCGGCCTTCACGCTGTTGGGCGGCGTGCGCTTCGGCGGCACGCTCGAGGTCGACGACGCGTTCGCCCTCGGCTTCGACCACGTCGCCCTCGCGATGGGCGCCGGCCGCCCGACCACGCTCGACATCCCCAACGGCCTGGCCCGCGGCGTGCGCACGGCCAGCGACTTCCTGATGGCGCTGCAGCTCACCGGCGCGGCCAAGCGCGACTCGATCGCCAACATGCAGCTGCGCCTGCCGGTGGTCGTGATCGGCGGCGGCCTGACGGCGATCGACACCGCCACCGAATCGCTTGCCTACTACGCAGTGCAGGTCGAGAAGTTCCTGGCGCGCCACGAGGCGCTCGCGGCCTCGCTGGGCGACGCCGCCGTGCGCGCCGGCTGGCCCGCCGACGAGGTCGAGACGGCCGAGGAGTTCCTGCAGCATGCGCGCGCGCTGCGCGAAGAACGCGCACGTGCCGCCGCCGAGGGCCGCGAGGCCGACGTCGTCGGGCTGCTGCGCCGATGGGGCGGCGTCACGCTGGCCTACCGCAAGCGGCTGATCGACAGCCCGTCGTACACGCTGAACCACGAGGAGGTCGAGAAGGCGCTCGAGGAGGGCATCCGCATCCTGGAGTGCGTGAACCCGCGCCGCATCGACGTCGATGCCGGCGGCGCCGTGCGCTCGATCACCCTGACCACGCAGCGGCGCGACGACGACGGCCGCTGGCACGACGGCGACGACCTCACCCTGCCCGCGCGCAGCGTCTTCATCGCCGCCGGCACGCAGCCCAACACCGTGCTGGCCCGCGAGGACCGCGTGCACTTCACGCTGGACGGAAAATTCTTCCAGGCCATCGACGAGGACGGCGCCCCGGTCCGGCCCGAGCACGCTGCCAGCAAGCCGGCCGCGCCACAGGTGCTGCTCGCGCGCGTGCCCGACGGGCGCATGCTGTCGTTCTTCGGTGACCTGCACCCGAGCTGGACGGGCAACGTCGTCAAGGCGATGGCCTCGGCCAAGCAGGGCTACCCGGTGGTGTCCCGGGTGCTCGCCCGCCGCGCGCCCGCCGTGCGCGAAGACCCTCCGGCCTTCGCGGCGCGCATCGGCGACCTGCTGCGCGCGCGCATCGAACGCGTCGAGCGGCTGACGCCCAACATCGTCGAAGTCGTCGTGCGCGCCCCGATGGCGGCGCGCAAGTTCCAGCCGGGCCAGTTCTATCGGCTGCAGAACTTCGAATCGCTGGCCCCCGTCGCGCACTTCGGCGGCGAGCCGACCCGGCTGGCGATGGAAGGCCTGGCGCTGACCGGCGCCTGGGTCGACCGCGCGCGCGGCCTGGTCTCGGCGATCGTCCTCGAGATGGGCGGCTCGTCCAACCTGTGCGCCCGCCTGCAGCCGGGCGAACCCGTGATCCTGATGGGCCCCACCGGCGCGCCCACCGAGATCGTGTCCGGCGAAACCGTGATCCTCGTCGGCGGCGGTCTGGGCAACGCGGTGCTGTTCTCGATCGGCGCAGCCATGCGCGCCCGGGGCGCCCGGGTGCTCTATTTCGCCGGGTACAAGAAGCGCATCGACCGCTACAAGATCGCCGAGATCGAGGCGGCGGCCGACACGGTCGTGTGGTGCTGCGACGAGGCGCCGGGCTTCTCTCCCGGCCGACCGGGCGACCACGCGTTCGTGGGCAACATCGTCGCCGCCATGCAGGCCTATGCGGACGGTCGCCTGGGGCGCACGGCCATTGCCCTGTCCGACGCCGACCGCGTGATCGCGATCGGGTCCGACCGCATGATGGCGGCGGTGGCCCGCGCACGCCACGCAGAGCTCGCGCCGTACCTGAAGGCCGGGCACTTCGCGATCGGATCGATCAACTCGCCGATGCAGTGCATGATGAAGGAGATCTGCGCGCAGTGCCTGCAGCCGCAGGTCGACCCTGCCACCGGGCAGACGCGCTACGTGTTCTCGTGCTTCAACCAGGACCAGCCGCTGGATCAGGTCGATTTCGCGATGCTCGACCAGCGGCTGCGCCAGAACGGTCTCCAGGAGCGGCTCACCGCCCTGTGGCTGGCACAGTGCAGCGCCGCGACCCCGGCGGGCGAGGCGCCCGCCGCCTGAAGACCGGGCGCCGGCCCGCTCACGCGCCCACGCCCGCTCACGTGCCCAAGCCGGATCACGTGCCGACGCCCGATCACGTGCCCACGCCCGATCACCGAGGAAGCCGTGGTTTTGCCACCGTGATCCGCGGATTTCGTTATTGTGCAATGCAATAGGATTGCATACACTGCGGGCTCCTTCCGGTCCGGCAGCCTTCGGAGAAGTCCTACATGCTTTATCAAGTCCGCGAAATGCAGCGCTCGGTGCTGATCCCGTTCTCCGACTGGGCGAACTCGATGAGCAAGCTGTACGTGAACCCCTACAGCCCGCTGTCCTTCCTGCCGTTCGCGACCCGGATCTCCGCCGGCTTCGACCTGCTGCACCGGCTGGGCAAGGAATACGAGAAGCCCGAGTTCGGCATCAAGTCGACCGAGATCGACGGTCACGAGGTCACGGTGGCCGAGCGCATCGAGATCTCGAAGCCGTTCTGCCGCCTGCTGAAGTTCGAGCGCCTGCTGCCGCGCGCGCTGGCCGAGCGTGACAGCGACCCGACCGTGCTGGTCTTCGCGCCGCTGTCGGGCCATCACGCGACGCTGCTGCGCGACACGGTGCGCGGCCTGCTGCCCGACCACAACGTGTACATCACCGACTGGATCGACGCGCGCATGGTGCCCGTCACCCACGGCCCGTTCCACCTGCACGACTACATCGCCTACGCGGTGGAGTTCATCCGCCACCTGGGGCCGGACGTCCACCTGATGTCCGTGTGCCAGCCGACGGTGCCGGTGCTCGCGGCCGTGTCCCTGATGGCGACCACCGAGGACCCCAAGCTGCCGCTGTCGATGACCATGATGGGCGGCCCGATCGACACGCGCATGAGCCCCACCGAGGTGAACAACCTCGCGACGAACCACACGCACAGCTGGTTCGAGCGCAACGTGATCTACACCGTGCCGCAGAAGTACCCGGGCGGCGGCCGTCGCGTGTACCCCGGCTTCCTGCAGCACGCGGGCTTCGTGGCGATGAACCCCGA
>JAKOZZ010000305.1 GCA_029779755.1 Pseudomonadota bacterium | reverse complement strand
GCGGCCCGCGCGGGGCCCACCGCCGGGTCGTGCCGACCCTCGGCGAGGTAGGCCGCGCCCCAGACCGGCATCTCGCCGGCGCGTCCGTGTCCGGCGACCAGGCGGCGCCCGTCGATCGCCTCGTAGACGCGCTGGAAGGGAAACACGCCGCCGTTGGCGCGGGCGATTGTCGTCAGGTCGGTCGGCGCGCGGTTCAGGAACTCGCGGAAGTGTCCGTCGCCCGTGCCGGTGGGGCCGTGGCAGCTCGCGCAGCGGGCGGCGTATTCCGCCCTTCCGTAGTCGATGGCGGCAGCCGGGGCCGTCTGCGCCCCGGCGTGGCCGGCGGCCAGGGCGAGCGCGGCGCATGCGCCGCGGACGAAAGCGGGATTCATCCTCGTCTCCTCCAGTTCGACCGCCGCGCGCCGGCTGCTGACCCGCACTGCACGCAGCGCCCGGGGGCGCGCGTCGGTCCTGTCGTGCATTAAACCCACCCCAGTATGCACCGGCCGGCGCCGACAGGACAGTCCCGGGAACGCGTGCCGCCGGCTGGCGGTGCTGCAATGCACCAATAGAGCCGGTCGACTAAAAACCGCCCGTTGGTCCGATTCCCGTTTGACAACGTGGATACGCTCGAAGAATAGTACGGTCGTTCGAAAAATCGGCGGCGGCGCATCCGTGCCCGCCCCTACGGTGACGATGACAACCCCCAGGACGATGCGCAAAGGCGAACTCACACGTGCGGCGATCGTGGCGACCGCGCTCGAGATGTCCGCGCGCGCCGGCCTCGAAGGGCTGACGATCGGTGCGCTGGCCGAGCGCATGCGCATGTCCAAGAGCGGCGTGTTCGCGCACTTCGGTTCGCGCGAGGACCTCCAGATCGCCGTGCTCAAGGCCTACGAGCGCCGCTTCGTCGACGACATCCTCGTGCCGGCCCTGACCGAGCCCCGCGGCCTGCCCCGGCTGCGTGCGATCGGCGAGCGCTGCCTGGAGCGCACGGCGATCGAGGCGGCGCGCGGATGCATCCTGATCTCGGGGGCCAGCGAGTACGACGACCGGCCGGGTGCCGTGCGCGACGAACTCGTCGCCATGGTCCGCTCGTGGCAGCGCGAGCTGGCGCGTGCGATCCGGCAGGCCGCCGACACCGGGGCGCTGGACCCCGCCACCGATCCGGGGGAACTGGTGTTCGCGCTGTACGGCATCGTGCTGGTGCTGCACCACGACACCCGGCTGCTGCACAACCCGGACGCCATCGGCCGCGCCCGCCGCGCGTTCGAGCGCCTGCTCGACACCCATCGCGCGCCGCCGACCGGAGTCCGTGCGCCGAAACCGCACGAACGTTCGATCTCCTCCCAGAACTGACCGAATCCGACCCAGGAGCCCAAGATGCCCCAGTACACCGCCCCCCTGCGCGACATGCAGTTCGTCCTGCACGAAGTGCTCGACGTCGAGAACGCCTACAAGGAGATGCCACGCCACGCCGAGATCGGCCGCGAACTGATCGATCAGGTGCTGGAGGAAGGCGGGAAGTTCTGCGCCGAGGTGCTGTTCCCGCTCAACCGCAGCGGTGACGAGGAAGGCTGCGTGCGCGCGCCCGACGGCTCGGTGCGCACGCCCCAGGGCTTCAAGGAAGCCTGGCAGGCGTTCACGGCCGCCGGCTGGCCCGCGCTGTCGTGCGATCCGGCGTTTGGCGGACAAGGGCTGCCGCACACCGTGCAGACGGCGATGCAGGAGATGATGAACGCCTGCAACCAGGCGTTCACGATGTACCCCGGCCTCACGCACGGCGCCTACAACGCGCTGCTCGCGCACGGCACGCTCGAGCAGAAGGCGACGTACCTGCCGAAGATGGTGTCGGGCGAATGGACGGGCACGATGTGCCTGACCGAACCGCACTGCGGCACCGACCTCGGCCTGCTGCGCAGCCGCGCGGAACCCCAGGCCGACGGCAGCTACCGCATCAGCGGCACCAAGATCTTCATCTCCTCGGGCGAGCACGACCTGTCCGCCAACATCGTGCACCTGGTGCTCGCGCGACTGCCGGACGCGCCGGCGGGCACCAAGGGCATCTCGCTGTTCATCGTGCCGAAGTTCGTGCCGAACGCCGACGGCACGCCCGGCGCGCGCAACGCCGTGCTGTGCGCGCGCCTCGAGAACAAGATGGGCATCCACGCCAACGCCACGGCCGAGATGCAGTTCGACGGCGCCACCGGCTGGATGGTGGGCGAGCCCAACAAGGGCCTGAACGCGATGTTCGTGATGATGAACGGCGCGCGGCTCGGCGTCGGCATGCAGTCGCTCGGCCTGATGGAGACGGCCTACCAGATGTCCGCCGCCTACGCGAAGGAGCGGCTGCAGATGCGGTCGCTGACCGGCGTGAAGGCGCCCGACAAGCCGGCGGATCCGATCATCGTGCACCCCGACGTGCGCCGCATGCTGCTCACCCAGCGCGCCTACCTGGAAGGCGGCCGCGCGCTGGCGTACTGGGTGGCGCTGCTGCTCGACCGTCACGAGCACCACGAGGACGAGGACGTGCGCAAGGAGAGTCTCGACCTGGTGGCCCTGCTCACCCCGGTCGTGAAGGCGTTCACCACCGACAACGGCTTCCAGTCGGCGGTGCTGGCGCAGCAGGTGTTCGGCGGCCACGGCTTCATCCGCGAGACCGGCATCGAGCAGTACGTGCGCGACGCGCGCATCAACATGATCTACGAGGGAACCAACACGATCCAGGCGCTCGACCTGCTGGGCCGCAAGGTGATGGGCGACGGCGGCGCCAAGCTGCGCAAGTTCGGCGAGATGATCCGCAGCCTCGTCGAGGAGGAGGGCACGAACGACGACATGGCCGAGTTCGTGAACCCGCTCGCCGACCTCGCTGCGAAGTTCGAGAAGCTCTCCATGGAGCTCGGCATGAAGGCCTTCGGCAACCAGGACGAGGCCGGGGCGGCCGCCGTCGACTACCTGCGCATCGTCGGGCACGTGGTGCTGTCGTACCTGTGGGTGAAGATGGCGAAAGTCGCGCTTGCGCATCCCGACGACGATTTCTACAAGTCGAAGCTGGCGGTCGCGCGCTTCTACTTCGCCAAGCTGCAGCCCGAGACGGCCGCGCTGATGCGCACGGCGCGGGCCGGCGCCGCGCCGCTGATGGCGCTCGAGGCCGACCTGTTCTGATGCGATGACCCGGCCGGCGCGGCGCGCGCCGGTCACCTCCGAGGAGACGGACATGAGACGAATCGGCATGGGGGCGCGAGCCCTCTCGGCGGTGGCGGTGGCGCTGGCCTGCGGCGCCGCCTCCGCGCAGGGCGCCGCGGCGCCCGCGGCGCAGGCGGCGCAGGCCGCACAGGCGGCGGTGTCGCCGGTCGGGCTGTGGAAGACGATCGACGACGAGACCAAGCAGCCCAAGTCGCTGGTGCGCATCGTCGAGAAGGACGGCGTGCTGTCGGGACGGGTCGAGAAGATCCTCAGCGACAAGGCCGACGCCCGCTGCGAGAAGTGCACCGACGAGCGCAAGGATCAGCCGGTGCAGGGCATGACCATCATCACCGGCATGAAGCGCAACGGCGAGCAGTGGGACGGCGGCAAGACGCTCGACCCCAACAACGGCAAGGTCTACAGCAGCCTGATGAAGCTGATCGACGGCGGACGCCGGCTCGAGCTGCGCGGCTTCATCGGCACGCCGCTGTTCGGCCGCAGCCAGATCTGGCTGCGCGAGGAGTAGCCGCCCACGCCGCGCGCCCGCGCGCACACGCACACGCACCGACGACGACGCGCACGGTCGCACGCGTCGGCTGCCGCGCCCGCACGGGCGCGCACCACCCCGAATGGAGAACACCTTGTCCAATTTCATCGTCAGGAAGGCCGCCGTCCTCGGCGCCGGCGTGATGGGCGCCCAGATCGCAGCCCACCTGGTCAACGCGCGGGTCGACACGATCCTGTTCGACCTGCCCGCGAAGGAAGGGCCCCGCAGCGGCATCGCGCAGCGTGCGATCGAGGGCCTGAAGAAGATCAACCCGGCCCCGCTCGGGCATCCGGACCTGGCCGACGCGATCCGCCCGGCGAACTACGACGACGACCTCGAGCTGCTGCGCGGGTGCGACCTGATCATCGAGGCGATCGCCGAGCGCATGGACTGGAAGCACGACCTGTACCGCCGGGTCGCGCCCTGCGTCGACCCCGGCGCGATCTTCGCGACCAACACTTCGGGCCTGTCGATCGGCCGTCTGTCCGAAGGCTTCGAGCCTGCGGCGCGCGCGCGGTTCTGCGGCGTGCACTTCTTCAACCCGCCGCGCTACATGCACCTGGTGGAGCTGATCGCCACGCCCGAGACCGATCCGTCGGTGATCGACCGCCTCGAGACCTTCCTGACCACGACGCTGGGCAAGGGCTGCGTGCGCGCCAAGGACACGCCCAACTTCATCGCGAACCGGATCGGCACGTTCGGGATGTTCGCGACGGTGGCCGAGGCCGAGAAGGCCGGGCTGGCCTACGACGTCGTCGACGACCTCACGGGCGAGAAGATGGGGCGGGCGAAGTCGGGCACCTTCCGCACCGCCGATCTCGTGGGCCTGGACACCATCGGCCACGTGATGAAGACGATGCAGGACCACCTGAAGGACGATCCGTTCGCCGCGCTGTTCGCGACGCCGGCGGCCTTCACGGCACTGGTGGCCAAGGGCGCGCTCGGCCAGAAGACGAAGGCCGGCTTCTACCGCAAGGACGGCAAGGCGGTGCTGCGGTTCGACCCAGCCCGGGGCGACTACGTGCCCGCCGGCGGCAAGGCCGACGAGACGGTGGCGCGCATCCTGAAGAAGAAGGACCCCGCCGAGCGCGTGAAGCTGCTGCGCGAATCCAAGAACCCGCAGGCCCGCTTCGTGTGGGCGGTGATGCGCGATTCGTGGCACTACGCGGCCTGCACCCTGCAGGAGATCGCCGACAACGCGCGTGACGTCGACCTGGCCATGCGCTTCGGCTTCGCGATGGCGCAGGGCCCGTTCGAGGCCTGGCAGCAGGCGGGCTGGTCGCAGGTCGCCGCGTGGATCCGCGAGGACATCGAGGCCGGTGTCGCGCTCGCCCCGGTGCCCCTGCCGCAGTGGGTGTTCGACGGTCCGGTGGCCGAACGCGGCGGCGTGCATCAGCCCGAGGGGTCGTGGTCGCCCGCGCGTGCGGCGTTCGTGCCGCGCGCCACGCCGCCGGTGGTGCAGCGCCAGCTGTTCCCGGTCGCACTCGCCGGCGAAGGCGCGCCCACCGGGCACGACGGCGGCACGACGGTGTTCCAGGACGACGCCATCCGCCTGTGGACCGTCGCCGGCCGAGGCGTCGACGACGTGCTGATCGCGTCGATCCGCACCAAGGTGCACGCGATCGGCCCGGGCGTGATCGCCGGCCTGCTCAAGGGCATCGAACTCGCCGAGCGCGAGTACCAGGGGATGGTGATCTGGTCGCCCGACGATCCGTTCTCGTACGGGGCCGATCTGCAGTCGCTGCTGCCGGTGTTCATGGCGGGCGGCGCGAAGGCGATCGAGCCGCTGGTGCAGCAGCTGCAGGAGGCGCTGCTGCGCATGCGCTACGCGCAGGTGCCCACGGTGGCGGCGGTCGCGCACATGGCGCTGGGCGGCGGCTTCGAGCTGGCCGCGCACTGCGCGCGCCGGGTCGCGCACCTCGAGAGCTACATCGGCCTGGTGGAGGTCGGCATCGGCCTGATCCCGGCCGGTGGCGGTCTCACCTATGGCGCACGCCGCGCCTCCGAGGAGCAGGCCGCGGCACCCGACGCCAACCTGCTCGAGTTCCTGAAGAAATACGTGATGGCCGCGGGCACCGCGCAGGTCTCGCGCTCGGCGATCGAAGCGCAGGCGATGGGCTACCTGCTCCCCGACGACCGCATCGTCTTCCATCGTCACGAGCTGCTGTACGCGGCGATCCGCGAGGTCAAGGCGATGAGCGACGCCGGCTGGCGACCGCCGCGGCGCGCCCGCATCCGCGTGGCGGGCCGATCGGGGATCGCCACGATCGCCGCGCAGCTGCTGAACATGCGCGAGGGCGGCTTCATCTCCGCCCACGACGAGCACCTCGGACGCACGATCGCCGAAATCATGTGCGGCGGCGACATCGAACCCGGGTCGGTCGTGGACGAAGCGTGGCTGATGGCGCTCGAGCGCCGCGCGTTCGTGCGGCTGCTCACCCATCCCAAGACCCAGGAGCGGGTGATGGGCATGGTCCAGACCGGCAAGCCGGTGCGCAACTGAACGGCGAACGAGGAGAACACATCATGAGCAGACAGGTACAGGACGCCTACATCGTCGCCGCGACCCGCACGCCGATCGGCAAGGCGCCCAAGGGCGCATTCCGCAACGTGCGGCCCGACGATCTCCTGGTGCACGCGGTCCGCAGTGCGGTCGCGCAGGTGCCCGGTCTCGATCCGGCCACCATCGAAGACGTGATCGCGGGCTGCGCGATGCCCGAGGCCCAGCAGGGACTGAACGTGGCGCGCGTGGCCGCGCTGCTGGCCGGCCTGCCCAACACCGTGGGCGGCGTCACCGTGAACCGCTTCTGCGCGTCGGGGCTGTCGGCGGTCGCGATGGCCGCGGACCGCATCCGCGTGGGCGAGGCCGACGTGATGATCGCGGCCGGCTGCGAGTCGATGAGCATGGTGCCGATGATGGGCAACACGCCGTCGATCAATCCGCACGTGTTCGATCGCGACGAGAACCTCGGCATCGCGTTCGGCATGGGCCTGACGGCCGAGCGCGTCGCGAAGCAGTGGAAGGTGAGCCGCGAGGCGCAGGATGCGTTCGCGCTCGAATCGCACCGCCGTGCGATCGCAGCGCAGCAGGCCGGGGAATTCGCCGACGAGATCTGCCCGGTCGAGGTGGTCGAGAAGTTGCCCGACCTCGCCACCGGCGAGATCGCCGTGCGCACCCGCACCGTGGCGCTGGACGAGGGGCCGCGCGCCGACTCGTCGCTCGAGGGGCTCGCGCGACTGCGCCCGGTGTTCGCGTCGCCGAAGGACGTCACCGGCAAGGCCACCGGCATGGGCAGCGTCACGGCCGGCAACAGCTCGCAGACCTCGGACGGCGCCGGCGCGCTGATCCTGGTGTCCGAGCGCATCCTGAAGCAGTTTGCGCTGACGCCGCTGGCGCGCTTCGTGTCCTTTGCGGTACGCGGCGTGCCGCCGGAGATCATGGGCATCGGCCCGAAGGAGGCGATCCCGGCCGCGCTGAAGAACGCCGGCCTGTCGCAGCAGGACCTCGACTGGATCGAGCTGAACGAAGCCTTCGCCGCGCAGTCGCTGGCGGTGATCCAGGACCTCGGTCTGGACACGGCCAAGGTCAACCCGATGGGCGGCGCGATCGCGCTGGGCCATCCGCTCGGGGCGACCGGGGCGATCCGTTCGGCCACCGTCGTGCACGCGCTGCGCCGGCGGCAGGCGAAGTACGGCATGGTGACGATGTGCGTCGGCACTGGCATGGGCGCGGCCGGCATCTTCGAGCGCGTGTGAGCCGCGCGCAGCGGAGCCCGGCGGCGTGCTGCTGACCGCGGCCAAGCTCGCGCTCGCGCCCGTGCTGATCGTGCAGGGCCGGCGCGTGCGCCGGCTGGCGCTGCGTCTGCCCGAGGCGGCGGGCGCACGCGCCGCCGTGGCCGGCAGCGGAGCGCGTCCGCTGCGGCTGCTGATCGTCGGCGATTCCGCGACCGCGGGCGTCGGTGTCGCGCGGCAGCGCGATGCCCTCGCCGGCCGTCTGGCCGCGCATCTGTCGTCCCGGCTGGGAACGGAAACGCATCGGGTGCACTGGCGGCTCGTCGCCCGCACCGGCGCGACCACCGCCGACGCGCTGGTGCTGCTCGACGAGACGGCGCGCGCGCGGCGGCTGCAGGCCGACGTCGCGGTGGTGGGGCTCGGCGTCAACGACGTCACCGGCCAGGTGCCGCCGGCGCGCTGGCTGCGCACGCTGGAGACCCTGGTGCAGCGGCTGGAGCAGCGCCACGGCGTGCAGCTCACCGTGGTGTCCGGCCTGCCGCCGATGCACCTGTTTCCGGCGCTGCCGCAGCCGCTGCGCTGGTTCCTCGGCGCCAGCGCACGCCGTCACGACCGCGCGCTGCACGCCTGGGCACGCTCGCGGCCGGCGACCGTGGTCGCCCCCATGCCCGCGCTCACCGATCCCGCCCTGATGGCGGCCGACGGGTTCCACCCCGGTCCGGCGGCCTGCAATGTCTGGGCGGACGCACTGGCGTCGACGATCGTCGATGCGCTTGCCCCGACCCTCGCCGACGCGCCGTCGCCGACCCTCGCCGACACGTCGCCACCGACCCTTGCCGACACGCCGTCCCCGCACGTCTGACGCGCGCGCCCCTGCGGGTATCCTCGACGCCTGAAGACGCCGGATGCGATGATCGCCGGCGACAGGCGACCTACAAGAGCGAGGAGACACGCAATGGTCCAGATGGTGATTCGGGGCGGCACGGTGATCGACGGCAGCGGGGCGCCCGGGCGCATCGCCGACGTGGCGGTCGACGACGGGCGCATCGTGGCGGTCGGCGCGAAGCTGCCGGCGGGCGAGCGCGAGGTCGACGCCCGCGGCCTGCTCGTGACGCCGGGGTTCGTCGACATCCACACCCACTACGACGGGCAGGCGGTGTGGGATTCGCACCTGACGCCCTCGTGCTGGCACGGCGTGACCACCGCCGTGTTCGGCAACTGCGGCGTCGGCTTCGCGCCGGTGCGCCCCGGCAGCACCGACTTCCTGATCAACCTGATGGAAGGCGTCGAGGACATCCCCGGTACCGTGCTGGCCGAAGGGCTCGACTTCCACTGGGAGTCGTTCCCGCAGTACCTCGACGCCCTTGCCGCCCGCCCGCACACGATGGACATCGGCGCGCAGGTGCCGCATGCCGCGCTGCGCTTCTACGTGATGGGCGAGCGCGGCGCGGACCACGCGCAGCGCCCCGACGCGGCCGAATGCGCCGAGATGGGGCGGCTGCTCGAGGAGGCGCTGCGCGCGGGGGCGCTCGGCTTCACCACGTCGCGCACCACCAAGCACCGCGCGCGCGACGGGCGGGCCACGCCCAGCCTGTCGGCCACCGAGCCCGAGCTGATGGCGCTCGCGCAGGCGATGCGCCGCGCCGGCCGCGGCGTGCTCGAGGTGAACTCCGACTTCGGTCCGGGCGAGTTCGAGGTCGTGCGGGCGGCGGCCGAGATCGCCGGGCGCCCGCTGTCGCTGCTGCTGATCCAGGTCGACAAGTCGCCCGACCTGTGGCGCACCACGCTCGACCAGATCCACGCGGCGCGGGCGGCCGGGGTCGACGCCAGCGCCCAGGTCGGCTGCCGGCCGATCGGCGTGCTGATGGGGCTCGAGACCTCGCTGCACCCGTTCGTCGAGCATCCCGCATGGCGTGCGCTGTCGTCGCTGTCCCCGGAGGCCCGCTACCGTCGCCTGTGCGAGGACGCCGGCCTGCGGCGCGAGCTCGTCGAGTTCCGCCCGCACGACGCGGCCACGCGGCGCATGGCGGGCATGCTCCAGCGCACCTTCGAGGTCGGCGACGCGCCGCAGTACGAGCCGGAGATGTCGAGCAGCATCGCGGCACGTGCCGCCGCGGCCGGTGTCAGCCCGTGGGCGCTCGCCCTCGAGCTGATGATGGCCGACGGCGGACGCGGCCTGCTGCTGCATCCGTTCGAGAACTACACCGGCGGCGACCTCGAGGTCGTGCGGCAGATGCTGCAGGACGACGCCACCGTGATGGGTGTGGGCGACGGCGGTGCGCACGTGGCGACGATCTGCGACGCCAGCTCGCCCACCTTCCTGCTGATGCACTGGGCGCGCGACCGCCGCCGCGGTCCGCAGCTGCCGATCGAGTTCGTGGTGCGCAAGCAGACGCGCGACAGCGCGCTGGCCTACGGCCTCACCGACCGCGGGCTGATCGCCCCCGGCATGAAGGCCGACATCAACGTGATCGACTTCGATGCGCTGTCGCTGCTCAAGCCCGAACTCGTGTACGACCTGCCGGCCGGCGGCAAGCGCCTGATCCAGCGCGCCCGCGGCTACCGGCACACCTTCGTGTCGGGCGTCGAGACCCTGTGCAACGACGAACTGACGGGGGCGCTGCCGGGACGCGTGCTGCGCTGAGCCTCGTTCAGCCCGTGCGCCGCGATCCGGTCAGCACGCGCAGCGGCAGCACGAACGCACCGGCGGCGGCGCCGAAGCCCAGTGCGATCGCGGCGAGGTTCGCCCAGTCGACCCAGTAACTCAGGTTCGCCAGCGACGAGCGCGTCCCGCCCGGCACGAGCAGGAACGCCGCCACGGCCACCAGTGCCCCGACGATGATCGCCGCGCCCCAGGCGCTTCGCCAGCAGGCGCCCGGTCGCCGCGCCGCCAGGATCATCAGCACGACCCAGGCGAGCGCGGCGGCCGCCAGCAGCGGCCAGACGCCCAGGGCGATTTCCCAGAGGATGTTCAGCACCAGCCAGATCTCGTACATCGCAATCGTCTCCCGTCGGGGGCCTGCGCTCAGACGCGGCCCTTGAGCACGGCCTGGTAGGCCGGCTTGAGCATCCGGACCTTCATCAGCCACGCGAAGTAGCTCTCCTGCAGCGGCTCGATCATCGGCAGCGAGGGCGTGAGCCGGCCCTCGTAGTCGAACTCGATCAGCATCGCGGAGCCTTCGCGCACGATCAGCGGGCAGGAGGTGTAGCCGTCGAAGGTCTCCGCAGGACTGCGGCCGGCGATCACCTGCACCAGGTTGTCCGCGACGATCGGCGCGCTCTTCTTCACCGTGGCAGCCGTCTTGCCGCGCGGTGTGCCGTTGATGTCGCCGAGCCCGAACACGTTCGGATAGCGGCGGTGCTGCAGCGTGCCCTTGTCGACCTCCAGCCATCCGCCGGCCGCGAACGGCCCGTCCTTCCAGGCGAGCGGGCTGTTCTTCACGGCGTCGGGCGCGCGCATCGGCGGCACCACGTGCAGGTAGTCGTAGGACACCGTGCTGCGTTCGCCCTCCGGGTTGGCGAACACCGCCTTGCGTGCGCCGATGTCCACGCCGACGAGTTTCTGCGTGTACTCGACCCCGATGCCGAGATCCTTCCACCGCTGCAGCACGTTGTCGTTCACGGCCTTCACGCCGAACACGTTGCTCAGCGCCGAATGGAAGGTCACGCGCGAGTCCTTCAGCGTGCCCGCCTGGTGCAGTCGGTCGCGCAGCATGAAGGTCATCTTCAGCGGCGCGCCCGCGCACTTCAGCGGCGTCGCGGGCAGCGTCATCACTGCGGCGCCGCCCTTGGCGCGGAAGGTGTCCATCGCGTTCCAGGTCGCCAGCGCGGCCTCCGCATTCGGGTAGACGCTGCCCAGGCCGTTGCTGCCGATCGCTTTCAGGTCCATGCCTTCGATCTGCGCATAGTCCAGGTGCACGCCGGTCGCGACGATGAGGAAGTCGTAGGCGATCTTCCGGCCGCCGGTGGTGACGACCGTGTTCGTGTCCGGAGCGAACTCGGCGACCATCTCCTTCACCCACTCGATGCCGTGCGGGTGGAAGTCGGCGTTGCGGTCGCTGACCTTGTCGATCGGCCACACGCCGGTGGCGACCAGGGTGTAGCCCGGCTGGTAGTTGTGCACCTCCTTGGCGTCGACGATCGTGATGCGCGCGCCGTCCAGCCGCTTCGACAGGCGGTTGGCCACCGCGATGCCGCCCAGGCCGCTGCCGGCGATCACGATGTGCGCCCTGGTCTTCACGGTGTCCGCGCGCGCGCTGCCGGCGGCCGCGGCCAGCGCGGGGGCGGCGCCGAGCGCTGCCATCCAGCGGCGGCGACCGGGGTCGGTCGGCGGCGGTGCGGACTGGGGGGACGATGTCCGGGTCATGGGGGCTCCTCCTTGCGGTCGCGGTGCGGCGTTGCCGGCGGGTGCATCGCGCGGGGCGGTACGCCTCGCCGGGCCCCGCCTCGCCGGGCGGGCTGTTCTGCATACCCATCATGGTATCCAAAATACGCGGGTGGGTATATGACTTTTTGGCCGCCGGCGCTCCGGAGGTGTACTGATAGCATCGGCCGCATGAGACGCAGCTCTTCGCTTCCCTTGCCGCCCGCCGGGGCCGCACCCGCTTCCGCGACGCGCCAGCGCACCGACTGGCAGACCATCCGTGCGCTGCTGCCCTACCTGTGGGCCTACCGCTGGCGGGTCCTGATCGCGCTCGCCTGTCTGATCGGCGCGAAGGCGGCCAACGTGGGCGTGCCGGTGCTGCTCAAGCGCATCGTCGACGACCTCACGCCCGGCACGGCGGCGGTGATCGCGGTGCCGTTCGGCCTGGTGGTCGCCTACGGCGCGCTGCGCCTGTCGAACACCGTGTTCACCGAGCTGCGCGAACTCGTCTTCGCCCGCGTGACCGAGCGCGCGGTGCGCACGGTGGCCCTGCAGGTGTTCCGGCACCTGCACGCACTGTCGCTGCGGTTCCACCTCGAGCGCCAGACCGGAGGCCTCACACGCGACATCGAGCGCGGCACCCGCGCCATCTCGTCGCTGGTGTCGTACACGCTCTACAGCATCCTGCCCACGCTGGTCGAGATCGGCCTGGTGGTGGGCTACCTGCTGCTGCATTACGACGTGTGGTTCGCCGGCATCGCGCTCGGGGCGCTGGCGCTGTACATCGTGTTCACCATCGGCGTGACCGAGTGGCGCACGCACTTCCGTCGCCGCATGAACGAGCTCGACTCGCGCGCCAACACGCGGGCGATCGACTCCATCCTCAACTACGAGACGGTCAAGTACTTCGGCAACGAGGCGTTCGAGGCGCGCCGCTACGACGAGACGCTGCAGCGCTACGAGCAGGCCAAGCTGCGCAGCCAGGCGTCGCTGTCGCTGCTGAACACCGGGCAGTCGCTGATCATCGCCACCGCCGTCACGCTGATGGTCTGGCGCGCCACCGTCGGGGTGGTCGAAGGCCGGATGACGCTGGGCGACCTGGTGCTGGTCAACGGCTTCATGATCCAGCTGTATGCGCCGCTCAACTTCCTGGGGGTGCTCTACCGCGAGATCAAGCAGAGCCTGGCCGACCTCGAGCGCATGTTCTCGCTGCTCGACGCGCATCGCGAGGTGGCCGACGCACCGGATGCGCGGGTGCTGACGGTCGCGTCGCGCACCGCCGGCGGCGGCCCGGAGATCGTGTTCGACCGGGTCGAGTTCGCCTACGACCGCGCGCGGCCGATCCTGCACGGCGTGAGTTTCCGGATCGCACCGGGCACCACGACGGCGGTGGTCGGGGCGAGCGGTGCCGGCAAGTCGACCCTCGCGCGGCTGATGTTCCGCTTCTACGACGTGTCGGGCGGACGCGTGCTCATCGACGGACAGGATCTGCGCAGCGTGACGCAGGCGAGCCTGCGCGCGGCGGTCGGCATCGTGCCGCAGGACACGGTGCTGTTCAACGACACGCTGCGCTACAACGTCGCCTACGGCCGGCCCGGCGCGTCGGACGAACAGATCGAGGCGGCCTGCCGCGCGGCGCAGCTCGACGGGTTCATCCGCACCCTGCCCGCCGGCTACGACACGCCCGTGGGCGAGCGCGGCCTGAAGCTGTCGGGCGGCGAGAAGCAGCGGGTGGCCATCGCGCGGATGCTGCTCAAGGACCCGCCCATCCTGATCCTCGACGAGGCGACCTCCGCGCTCGACACGCGCAACGAGCAGGCGATCCAGCAGGCGCTGCGCACGGTCGCCGCCGGACGCACGACGCTGGTGATCGCGCATCGGCTGTCGACGATCGTCGACGCCGACCAGATCCTGGTGCTGGACCAGGGGCGGGTGATCGAGGCCGGCACCCACGCCGAGCTCCTGGCGCGCGACGGAGCCTATGCGCGCATGTGGGCCGCGCAGGCGCAGGAGCGCAGCGACGCGGTCGGCTGAGCGCGCGGCCGGCACGGCCGCCGGCGTCCGGGGTGTCCGCGCCGTGCGACGTCCCGTGTGACGTCCCGCCTGACGCCCAGTGTGACCGCCCGTGTGATCTTCAGCGCGCGCCCTTGTCCGGGATCACCGACGGACGGGGCACCGGCTTGGTCGATGGTATCGCGGGGGCGGGCGGCGGGGGCGCACCGCCGCCGGCGGACGGTGGCCGATCCGGGCGCACGATGAGCGGCGCGGGCGGGTACAGGCCCCACCCCCAGCCGATGCTGCCGCTGAAGAATCCGCCGTGCAGGCCCCAGCCGATGCCACCCCACGCGGGATACCACGGCGCGTAGCCGAACCAGGAGGGATAAGGTTCGGTCACGACGACCCGCGGTGCGGCGTCCGGCACGATCGCCGCGTTGCGCACCGCCGCCTGCAGTTCGGGGCCGGCGCCTGCCGCGGCAAGCACGTCGAGGTCGGCGGGGGCCGGCGCCGTGCGCATGCCGCGCGCGGCCAGCATCGCCGCGATGTCCGGCTGAGGCCGGCCGGCGCGCAGCATCTGCACCACGTCGGCGACGCCCAGTGCTCCGACGGCGCGCGCGGGGTCGTCGGGGGCTCCGCCCGGGCTCGCGCATCCGGCCAGCAGCGCCGCGCCGAGCAGCGCCGCCGCGCACGTCCGGGACCACCGTGATCGGAAAACCTGCACCTCGACACCTCCTCGCGTCACTTTACACTTGCGCATTCCCAGGAGATCCCATGACCCGACACAGGATTGCAGTCATTGCCGGCGACGGCATCGGCACCGAGGTGATGCCCGAGGGCGTGCGCGTGCTCGAAGCCGCCGCGAAGCGCTTCGGCATCGACCTCGCGTTCGACCATTTCGACTTCTCCAGCTGGGCCTACTACGAGAAGCACGGCCGCATGCTGCCCGAAGACTGGAAGCAGCAGATCGGCGGCCACGACGCGATCTATTTCGGGGCGGTGGGCTGGCCCGACAAGATCGCCGACCACGTGTCGCTGTGGGGGTCGCTGCTGCTGTTCCGGCGCGAGTTCGACCAGTACATCAACCTTCGCCCCGTGCGCCTGATGCCGGGCGTGCCGTGCCCGCTGGCCAACCGCAAGCCCGGCGACATCGACTTCTACGTGGTGCGCGAGAACACCGAGGGCGAGTATTCGTCGGTGGGCGGGCGCATGTTCCCGGGCACCGACCGCGAGTTCGTGCTGCAGGAGTCGATCTTCACCCGCACCGGCGTCGACCGCGTGCTGCGCTACGCGTTCGAACTCGCGCGCCAGCGTCCGAAGAAGCACCTGACCTCGGCCACCAAGTCGAACGGCATCTTCATCTCGATGCCGTACTGGGACGAACGCGTCGCCGAGATGCAGGCGCAGTATCCGGACGTGAAGGTCGACAAGTTCCACATCGACATCCTGACCGCCCACTTCGTGCGCAACCCCGACTGGTTCGACGTGGTGGTGGCGTCGAACCTGTTCGGCGACATCCTGTCCGACCTCGGTCCGGCATGCACCGGCACGATCGGCATCGCGCCCTCGGCCAACATCAATCCGGAGCGCAAGTTCCCGTCGCTGTTCGAGCCCGTGCACGGTTCGGCGCCCGACATCGCGGGCAAGGGCATCGCCAACCCGATCGGGCAGATCTGGTGCGGGGCGATGATGCTGGCGCACCTGGGCTACCCGAAGGCACACGACGCGATCCTGGCGGCGATCGAGCAGGTGACCGCGCACGGTCCGCGCACGCCCGACATGGGCGGCACGGCGCGCACCGCCGACGTCGGCAGGGCGATCGAGGCGGCGCTCGGGTAACGCCCGTGGTCCGCGGGCGCGGGCGGATGGGCGAATGGGCCGCACGCCCGGTGCAGTGCCCGCGTGTGCGGCAGCGCTTCGTGCGGTCTTCGACGCGATCGGTCGTCATCGGGGCGTAAAATGCGGCCTCCCACAGTTCGTACATAAGGTGCGAGGATGACCGATTCGCTCAAGCGGTTCGCTTTCGGCGTGGCCGCCACGGCGCTGACCGCGCTCACCATCGGCGCGGCGAACGCGCAGACCTACCCGACGAAGCCGGTGTCGATCGTCGTGCCCTTCGCGGCCGGCGGCCCCACCGACACGGTGGCCCGCCAGGTCGGCCAGGCCATGGAGAAGACACTCGGCCAGCCCGTGGTCGTCGAGAACAAGCCGGGTGCGGGCGGCACGCTCGGCGCCGCCGAGGTCGCACGTGCACAGCCCGACGGCTATCGGCTGCTGGTGTGGCACATCGGCATGTCGACCGCACCGGCGCTGTATCGCCGCCTGTCGTTCGATCCGCTCAAGGACTTCGAATACATCGGCCTGATCAACGACGTGCCGATGACGATCCTGGCGCGCAGCGACCTGCCGGCCAAGGACCTGAAGGAACTCGTCGCCTACGCGAAGGCCAACCAGTCCAAGGTGACGCTGGCCAACGCCGGACTGGGCGCGGCCTCGCACCTGTGCGGCCTGATGTTCCAGCAGGCGATCGCCACCGACCTCACCACCGTGCCGTACAAGGGCACGGCGCCGGCGATCACCGACCTGATCGGCGGCCAGGTCGACATCCTGTGCGACCAGACCACCAACACCACGCAGCAGATCAAGGCCGGCAAGGTGAAGGCGTTCGCACTGACCGCGAGCAAGCGGCTCGATTCGCTGAAAGATCTGCCCACGGCGGCCGAAGGCGGGCTGCAGGGCATGGAGCTGGGCATCTGGCACGCGATGTACGCGCCCAAGGGCACGCCCAAGCCCGTGGTGGACAAGCTCGTGTCGGCGCTGCAGACGGCGCTCACCAATCCGGATCTGCAGAAGCGCTTCGCCGACCTCGGCTCGGTCATCTATCCGGTGTCGATGCAGACCCCCGAAGGGCTCGCAAAGCACCTGAAGTCCGAGATCGACAAGTGGGGGCCGGTGATCAAGAAGGCCGGCGTCTACGCCGACTGACGGTCCCGTCCCGGCACCACCCCGAACGCCCGGCCCCTGCCGGGCGTTTTTGTTGGCCCGCGCCTCAGCGCCAGCCGGCCCGGTCCACGAGGCGCTGCGCTGCCGGCGTGTGTTCCAGCAGCTTCGACACCGGCAGCGCGTCCATGCGCACCGTGCCCAGCGCCGCGAGCATCCGGTTGCGTCCGGCGAGCGCGGGCACCACCGGCCACTCGTTGTTGCCGTCGGCGAAGTAGGCCTGGGCGTCGTCGGACACCAGGTACTCGAGGAACCGGATCGCGGCGTCCCGGTTGCGCGCGGTCTTCAGCACGCCGCCGCCCGAGATGTTCACGTGGGTGCCGACGTCGTCCTGGTTCGGACGCACGATGCCGACGCGCTCCATCGCCTCGCGGTCCTCCGGCATCGTCGACCGCTGCATGCGCACCAGGTAGTAGCTGTTGACCAGCGCAACCGCGCACTCGCCGACCGCCACGGCCCGGATCTGGTCGATGTCGCCGCCGCGTGGCGCGCGTGCGAAGTTGGCGACGAGAGCCTTCGTCCAGGCTTCGGCGGCGGCTTCGCCGCGGTGCGCGATCATCGACGACACCAGCGACAGGTTGTACGGGTGCAGGCCGGAGCGCGCGCACACGCGGCCCTTGAAGCGCGGCGCGGCCAGGTCCTCGTAGGTGCGCACCTCGCCCGGCTTCACCTCGAGCTTGTTCGTGACGATCATGCGCACCCGCAGCGAGAACGCGAACCAGTCGGGGCCGTGCAGGTGGGCGGGAATGCGCGACTCCAGCACCGGCGACTTCACCGGCGCCAGCAGGCCCAGCGACACGGCGCGCGACAGGCGCGCGGCGTCGACCGTGATGAACACGTCGGCGGGACTCTCGGCCCCTTCGTTGCGGATGCGCTCGATCAGCTCCTCCTCGCGTCCTTCGATGCGCCGGATGCGGATGCCGGTGCGCTTCGTGAAGTCGGCGTACAGCGCCTCGTCCGCCGCGTAGTGGCGGGCCGAATAGAGGTTCAGCACCGGCTCCTGGGCATGGGCGAGGGCAGGGGTGACGGCAGCGGCGGTGGCGAGCGCGGCGGCAACGGCCAGACGGCCGGCCAAGGTGTTCAGCGGGTTCATGGGGCGGTTCGAGGTCCGTTCGGGAAGGGTGGGTCGGTGTCGAGCAGCGCCGGGTCGATCGCATCGACGTGCGCGCACCCGCACAGCGCCATCGCGATCTCGAACTCGTCGCGCAGCAGGCGCAGCACGTGGGCTACGCCCGCTGCACCGGCGTTGGCCAGGCCGTATACGTACGGCCGGCCCAGCAGCACGGCGCGGGCGCCCAGTGCGATCGCCTTGAGTACGTCGGTGCCGCGGCGGATGCCGCCGTCGACCAGCACGGGCAGGCGGTCGCCCACCGCATCGACGATGCGCGGCAGCGCGCGCGCAGTCGCCACGGCCGTGTCGAGCGTGCGGCCGCCGTGGTTGGAGACGATCAGTCCGTCGGCGCCCAGTGCGGCCGCCTGGCGGGCGTCGTCGGGATGCAGCACGCCTTTGAGCAGCAGCGGCAGGCGGGTCTGGGCGCGCAGCCAGGCGACGTCGTCCCAGGTCGGCGCGTCGCGCAGCAGGTCGTCGAACAGCGCGCTCCGGCCCGCCGCCCGCGTGGCGGGGGCGCGGGGCGGCAGGTCGGTGAGGTTGGCCGCGAACACGCCCGCCGGGAGCCGGAAGCCGGCGCGCCGCTCGCGGTCGCGCGCGCCGCTGACGGGGGCGTCGATCGTCAGCACCAGCGCCTCGTAGCCGGCCGCTTCGGCACGCTGCACCAGCGCGCGGGTCACGCCGCGGTCGTGCTGCAGGTACAGCTGCGACCACAGCGGTCCGCGGTCGGGGTCGTGGCGCACGGCTGCGGCGACGTCCTCCAGGCGCGTGCTGGACAGCGTGCTGAGCACCATCCCGGCCCCCTGGGCCGCCGCGGCCCACGCCGAGGCGAGTTCGCCGTCCGGATGCGCCATGCGCTGATAGGCGACCGGCGCGAGCAGTACGGGCAGGGCCAGCGCGCGCCCGAACAGCGTGGTGCCGGCATGGCCGCCCGACAAGGGCCGCAGCATGCGCGGCACGAGACGCAGCCCGTCCCACGCGCCGCGATTGGCGTGCACCGTGTGTTCGTCCGCGGCGCCGCCGTCGAAGTACGCCCACGCGACCGCGTCGAGCCGGGTGCGGGCATGCGCTGCGTGGTCGGCCAGCGTGACCAGTCCGGGTGGCACGGCTTCGAGTGCCGGCACGTGGCGGGGCCCGGTCACGGTGCCGATGCCGGCGCCGGTGCGTGAGAGGTCGGTGCCGGCGTTGGTGTCGGGATCCGGGCTCATGTGTCGACCCACATGCGCAGCAGGTTGTGATACGTGCCGGTGAGTCCGACCACGGCCGGGTCGGCGTCGCCCGCACCGCTGCGCAGCCGGCGCAGGTGCATGTCCATGTCGAACAGCAGGCGGCGCTGCTCGTCGCTGCGCACCATGCTCTGGATCCAGAAGAAGCAGGCGAGCCGGTGTCCGCGCGTGACGGGCTCGACGCGGTGCACGCTGGTGCCCGGGTACAGCACCAGGTCGCCGGCGGGAAGCTTCACGCGCTTGTCGCCGTAGGTGTCCTCGACCACGAGCTCGCCGCCGTCGTACTCGTCGGGGTCGGCCAGGAACAGCGTGCACGAGATGTCCGTGCGCACCCGGCCCGCGCCGTTGCGCAGGAAGCGCACCGCACTGTCGACGTGGTTGCCGAAGGTGTTGGTGGCGCCGCCGTAGCGGTTGAACAGCGGCGGCGACACCTGCCGCGGCAGGCTGGCCGAGAAGAACACCTCGTGCCGCTCGAGCCCGCGCAGCACGAGCTCCTGCAGCAGGCGGGCCTCTTCGCAGCCCTCGGGCAGCTGCTCGTTGTTCTTGGCCAGGGCGGCCTGCTCGCCGGACGTGGCGCGCCCGTCCTGCCAGGGCGCGACGGCCAGGATGGCGCGGGCCCGATGCACTTCCTCGGGGGTCAGCAGATCGTTGATGTGCAGGAGCATGGGGATCCTCGTGCCGGCACGCACGGCGGTGCGGCCGGTGTGGACGTCGGCAGTCTCGATCGACGTGCGCGCGTCAGAAGAAGCGGGTGCCCACCGTGAGCTTCACCGTGCGCGGCAGGCCGGTGACGACGAAGCCCGGATAGAGCTGGTCGCCGTACAGCTTGTTGCCGACGTTGATCACGTTCAGCTGGGCGTAGGTGTCGCGGGTGAACTTGTATTCGGCCATCAGGTCGCCGACCACGTAGCCGCGTGCACTGTTGGCGCCGGCCACCGCCAGCGGATAGTTGCGCGAGCGGCCGTTGATGCCGGCGGCGATCCGCAGCTGCGGCGTCGCCTGGTAGCTGAGCCACACGCTGCCGCTGTTCTTCGGCGTCAGGCCCGCGCGCTGCCCGATCTGCGCCTGTGCCTGTGCGGTGGACGCCGCCTCGTCGATCACCGCGGTCCAGATGTGTGCGAACGACACGTAGACCTCCCAGTCGCGCGACAGCCGGCCCGCGAGGTCGATCTCGACGCCGTCGCTGTGACGCGCGCCCGACAGCAGGTACTGGTTGGCGGCGGTGTCGACGTCGGTGTTGCGCTCGTTGTACTTCTCGGTGCGGAAGATGGCGAAGCGGGTCGAGAGGTTGCCGTTCAGCCAGTCGAGCTTGCCGCCGAGCTCGATATTGCGGCTCTTCTCGGGTGGCGTGTTCGCGTTCGTCTGGTTGGTGTAGCGGTAGGTGTCGGCCGACGTGTTGAACGAGGTGCCGTACGAGAAGTGGAACGAGCTGCTGGCGGTCGGCTGGTAGAGCACGCCGGTGCGGTAGCTGAACAGGGAATTCGACAGGGAGGTACGGATCGGGCTCGCGTTCGCCGGGTAGCTGTCGAACCCGCCCTTGAACGAATCCCAGCGCAGGCCGGCGAGGAACTTCCAGTGCGGTGCGATCTGGATCAGGTCCTGCACGTACACGCCCATCGAGCGGGCCTTGTAGCCCTCCGTCTGGCGCCACTGGATCGTGTTGGCGATGCCCAGCCCGTCGTCGGGGGTGCCGATCGTGGTGGTCGGCCGCGTGTTCTGCGCGGGCACCGTGCCCTGCACGGCGTTGTCGCGATCCGCGGCTTCGTGCGCCAGGTCGACGCCGGCCGTGATCTCGTGACGGCGCCCGCCCCAGTCGAACTTGTTGGTGTAGTCCGACTGCAGGTACGTGGTCTTGTAGACGTCCTGTCGCGGATTCAGGCCGTTGCGGGTCAGGATGGTATTGGCGTTCAGGCTCGCCGCGGTCGTGCCCTGCGGAAAGCCCACGACCGAACCCCAGAACGTGCGGTCGAAGGTGCCGGTGCGCAACTGGGTGCGCAGCTTGCCGCCGTCGTCGAACCGATGGGTGTGCGACACCGTGCCATAGGTGGCCTTGCCCAGCAGCACGTCGCTGGCCAGCCCGTAGAACTTGCCCGGCTCGAGCGGCGCCACGCGGCCTTCGAGCCAGCGCACGCCCGGAAACGGCACGTTGTCGACGTTCAGGTGGAACAGGCCGACGGAGAACTCGTCGCGCGTGCCGATGCCCCAGCGGAACGTCGGCGCGATGCCGTACTTGTCGATCGTGGCGCCGCCGTTGTCGGCCTTGTTGACCATCAGGTTGAGCCGGAACGCCGAGTTCTCGCCCGTCTGCTTGTTGAGGTCGGCGGTGGTGCGCCAGTAGCCGCGCGAGCCGATCGTGCCGGTCAGGTCGTACTGGTCGAACAGCATCGGCTGCTTCGACACCTGGTTGATCACGCCTCCGGTCGACCCGCGCCCGAACAGCATCGACGCGGAACCGCGCAGCACCTCGATGCGGTCCATGTTGAAGGTGTCGCGGTCGTACTGGGAGGGGTCCCGCATGCCGTCGATGAACAGGTCGCCCACGGTGGCGATCGGAAAGCCGCGCAGGCGGATGTCCTGGTCGGTGCCGTTCTCGGTGGCCGCGAAGGTGATGCCGGCGGTGTGCTGCAGCGCCTCCTTCAGCGTGTCCAGTCGCCGGTCGGTGATCAGCTTCTCGGTGACCACCGTCATCGACTGGGGCACGTCGCGGATGTCCTGAGTACCCTTGCCGATCGACGTCGTGGACGTCTTCAGCTGCGTGCGGCTGTCGTCCGCCTGTGCGCTGGCCTTCACGTCGACGGTCGGCAGCGTACGGGTCGGCGCATCCGGGGCCGTGCCGCTCTGTGCCCATGCGCTCACCGAGGCGGCCAGCATCAGCGCACCGAGCGGCAGCTGTGCGCCCTCGGCGGCGGCCAGGCTGATCGGGCGGCGGCTCGTGAGATCGGGGCCGGGTCCTTGGGGAGGGAGGGGGGCGGTGCGACGCATGATGCTCCAGAAAAGGTGGGTTGAGGTCGGATCGGGAACCGCGACGGCGGAACACCCCGCGAGACACCGTCGGGGCGTTGCGCGATCCGGAGGCGTGCATGGCCGGGGGGCGTGCCGAGGGTTCGTCCGCGCGGCGAGGCGCGGATCTCATTGCGAGTGAGAATCTATCGCAATTGCATCGAAATGCAAATCGTTTTTATTTGCGTTAGACTTTCGCCATGTCCGCTGTCCTGTCTCCGAGCCCGGTGTCCGGGTCGTGGCCGCTGCTCTCGCCCTTGCCCGCCCCTGGCGACCGCCCGATCGCTGCCCTCTCGGGGGTGCTGGTGGTCGTGGCGCACGTGGCCGCCGCCTGGCTGATCTGGGCGCTGCCGGGTGTTGCGCCGATCGATCCTCCGCAGTCTCTGGCCGTTCGGCTCGTGGAGGCGGCGGCGCCCGACGTGCCTCCCACACCCCTGCCCGTTGCGCCCCATGCGCCTGAACCGGTGCGCAAGGTGCGGCCGACACCGCTGCGGCGTGCCGCGCCGACACCCGTTCCCCGGTCCGCGCCGGTGCAGACGCTCGTGGCCGAAGCAGCCGCCCCGTCGACGGCCGAGCCGGTCGTCCCCGCATCGCCGCGCACCGATCCGGCGCCTGCAGTGATGGCGCCTGCCGCGGTCGAGCCCCCATCGAGCCGACCGTCGGCACCGCCGACGGCGCCCGCGCCGGCGCCGAAGACCGTCGCGCCACGCTTCGACGCGGCCTACCTCAGCAATCCGGCGCCGGTGTATCCGCCCTTGTCACGACGGCTCGGCGAAGAGGGCAAGGTGGTGCTGCGCGTGCATGTCGAGCCCGACGGTCAGCCGTCGCACGTCGAGGTGCGGACGTCGTCCGGCTTCGTGCGACTCGACGACGCCGCGCTCGGTGCGGTGCGACGCTGGCGATTCGTCCCGGCAAAGCGCGGTGACGAGGCGGTGGCCGCCTGGGTGCTGGTGCCCCTGAATTTCACTCTGAATTCGTTCTGATCCTGCAGAAAGGCCTTCGATGAGTTCCGAACTCGGGTTCGCCCATTTCCTCGCGCATTCCGATGGCGTGGCGCGCTTCATCCTCGCGGCGATGCTGCTGATGTCCGTCGTCACCTGGTTCCTGATCCTCTACAAGGGGGGGCTCGCCGTGCGCATGCGCGGCCGCAGCCGCCGCTTCCTCGAAGCGTTCTGGCAGGCGCCGGGGCTGGATGCCGTCGCTGCCCGGCTGCGCGACTCGGGCACCGCCGATCCGTTCTCCAATCTGGTGCATCAGGGGCTGACCGCCGTCGAGCAGCATCGTGCACGCGATGCGTCGCGCCGCCTGGTCGACGCCGGCACCTCCGACGAGTTCGTCACCCGCGCGCTCAAGAAGGCGATCGACGAAGGCGCCGGGCGCCTGGAGTTCGGGCAGGTGTTCCTGGCGACGGTGGCGTCGACCGCACCGTTCATCGGACTGCTCGGCACCGTGTGGGGCATCTATCACGCGCTGCTGGCGATCGGCGCGGCTGGCGACGCGGGACTCGACAAGGTGGCCGGACCGGTCGGCGAGGCACTGATCATGACCGGCCTCGGCCTCGCGGTCGCGATCCCTGCGGCGGTCGCCTACAACTTCTTCGCGCGCGGCACGAAGCGCATGCGCGCGGAGCTCGAGTCCTTCGCCTACGACGTGTTCGTGTTCCTCGGCACGGGCGCGAAGTCCGGTGTTCCGGTCGTGGCGGCGGAACGCACCCTGCGTCCCGTGAGCGCCGGCGCGGCGGCCGCCGGCGGCGGCACCACCCAGGGAGCGTGAGATGGCCTTCGCGACACTCGA
>JAKOZZ010000301.1 GCA_029779755.1 Pseudomonadota bacterium | reverse complement strand
TCTTCTTGTGGCGCATGAAGCGCCGGTAGCGTGAATCGGCCGACAGCCGCTCGAACGCTGCCACGATGCCAGCCTTGTCGTCGACGCCGATCGGGCGCACGGTCACCTCGCGGCCATCGCGCAGGCGGATCCGGCGGGACCGGTCTCGTGACCACATCGACACGGCGTGCCTCCCGGGGCGCAGCCCCCGGGTGGAAGTATGAACGCGGATGCACGTCGTGCCGCGGGCGGGCCATACTGCGGGACCGCCCTCGTCATGATCCGTCCCGACCCATCCCCTTCGTCCGCAGCGCATGCAGCCCGCCCGCGCGTGTTCCGCGGCTGGTACATCGTGGCCGCCGTGTTCACGGTGATGACCGTCTGCTCGGGGCTCGGGGTGTACTGCATCTCCGTGTTCCTGCACGGGTTCGTCGCCTCCGGCCGGTTTCCCATCGAGCAGGTGTCGTTCGCGTCCGGCGGTTTTGCGGTCGCCAGCAACGTCGTCGGCCTGTGGGTGGGCCGCCTGCTCGAGCGCTACGATGCACGGCGTGTGATCACGGGCGGCGCGTTGCTGATGGCGGCGGCCCTCGCAGCGCTGCCACTGGTGCGCGGCACCGCGACGCTGTATGCGTTCTTCCTGCTGCTCGGCATCGGTTATGGCGGCGCGGCGCTCATCCCCGGCACCACGGTGGTGGCACGCTGGTTCACCACGCAGCGGGCGACGGCGCTGTCGGTTGCCGCGACCGGGAATTCGTTCGGCGCGGTGGTGCTGGTGCCGCCGGTGGCGCTGCTGGTCGGCGCACTCGGGCTCGACGGCGCGTCGCGCTGGATGGCGCTGGCGCTGCTGGTGGGCACCCTGCCGGTGACCTGGGGGGTGCTGCGCTCGTGGCCCCATGACGTCGGCCTCGTGCCGCAGGGCGCGGACGCCATGACGGCCGCCGGCCGCCCCCAGGGGGCGGACGACCTCGGCTACGAAGCCGCGGTGCGCACCCGCTACTACCGGATGTTCGCGCTGTCGTTCCTGCTGGGCATGGCCGCCCACGTCGGCGGCCAGACGCACGTCTTCAACCTGCTGATGCAGCGCCTGGGCGACCCCGCGCAGGCCGGCAGTGCCGTGGCGATGATGGCCGCGTGCAGCGTGCTGGCGCGCTTCGCCGCAGTGGCCGCGCTGCGACGCATCAGCACGCGACGCTTCATCATGGTGCTGCTCGCGCTGAAAGGCATCGCGCTTGCCGGATGCGGCGTGGCCACCGACACCACGACGCTGCTGCTGTGGGTCGCCCTCTTCGGATCGACGCTGGGCAACTTCATCACCGCCCAGTCGGTGCTGCTGGCCGAGGCCTTCGGCGTGACGGCCTAT
Source organism: Pseudomonadota bacterium (assembly GCA_029779755.1). GTDB lineage: Bacteria > Pseudomonadota > Gammaproteobacteria > Burkholderiales > Burkholderiaceae_E > Quisquiliibacterium. The sequence continues at coordinate 3,582 of JAKOZZ010000301.1, read as the reverse complement.
GCGCGGCTCTACGGGCTGTCGCGCGTGGTGGCGACACCGGGCGTGCTGCTGGGACCGGGGCTGATGGGCGTGCTGTACGGGCTGGGGCAGGGCTACGCGATGCCCTACCTGGCCGTCGCGGCGGTCAGCCTGAGCGGCATCGTGGCGCTGACGCTGTGCGGTCCGCCCCCCGACGGGCGTGATCGCGCGTAGCATGACCATGCACACTCGCCGACGGAGCATCCCATGCTGGCTCTCGTCACCGGTGCCAATGGCCACCTCGGGTTCAACCTCGTCCGCACCCTGCTCGACCGGGGATGGCGCGTCCGTGCCAGCGTGCGCACGATGGCGGCCGCGCGGCGCGGCCCGCTGGGCGCACTGCCCGCGGTGGAGCTGGTCGAGGCCGACGTGCGCGACCCGCAGGCCATGCGCGCCGCCATGGAGGGCATCGACACGCTGTTCCACGCGGCCGCGGTCTACGTGCTGTCGGACCCGGGCCGGGCCGGCGAGATCGTCGAGGTCTCGTTGCGCGGCGCCGAGACCGCCTTGCGCGCGGCGGCCGATGCCCGGGTGCGCAAGGTGGTGCTCACGTCGTCGATCGTCACGCTGCCCCTCACGCGTCCGGGTGCCCCGCCCGTCGACGAATCGCACTGGACGACCGACCTGCGCGTGCCCTACATCCGCGCCAAGACCGAAGCCGAGCGGCGCGCGTGGTCGCTCGCCGCCGAGCTCAGGCTGAATCTCGTCACGATCCTGCCGAGCGGCATCATCGGCCCGGGCTTCCAGCGCAGCACGCCCACGATCGACATCATCGAGGCGGCCCGCCGGGGCGTGTTCCGGCTCGGTGCGCCACGCGCGAACTTCACGTTCGCCGACGTGCGCGACGTGGCCGTGGCACACGTGGTCGCGGCGGAGCGCGACGCGCAGGGCCGATTCATCGTCGTCGACGTGCAGCCCAGTTTCCGGACGCTCGTGCGGACGCTGCACGGCATCGACCCCGCCATCGGCCCGCCGCTGCTGACGCTGCCGTCCTTCGCGGCGCCGATGCTGCCCCTCTACGACCGCATCACCCATCGGCTGCTGGGCGCACCGCGCATCGCCACGCCCGAGGTGATTGCCACCGCCGCCAGCGGCAAGGTCTTCAACGTGAGCGCCGCCCGCGCGCGCGCCGAGCTCGGCTGGACCCCGTCGGTGTCGTTCGAGGACAGCCTGCGCGCAACGCTGCGCGCGCTCAACGGCCCTTGAAGACGGGCGGGCGCTTCTCGACGAACGCCTTGAAGGCCTCGGTCGTGTCCTCCGTCCGGAAGAGCCGGCCGTGCTTCTCGGATTCCAGCGCGATGTATTCGGCGAAGCCCATCTTCTCGGCGGCCACGAAGTTGGCCTTCATCGCCGTCAGGGCCAGGGGCGCCGCGCGCACCAGCCGCGCGGTGAGCGCATCGAGATCGGCCTCGAATGCACCGGCCGCGCTCACCCGCGACACCAGGCCGATGCGCAGCGCCTCGGCCGCGTCGAACTTGCCCGGCAGCAGGTACAGCTCACGCGCCTTGGCCGCCCCCACCAGGCGCGGCAGGGTCCACGGCCCCCCCATGTCACCCGCCACACCGACATCGAGGAAGGCCGTGTTGAACCGGGCGGTCTCCGACGCCACGCGCAGATCGCAGGCGCAGGCCCATCCGAAGCCCGCCCCCGCGCAGGCGCCGGCAATGGCGGCGATCGTCACCGCCGGCATCTCGTGCAGCAGCACCGCCACCTCGAACTGCTGCTGCGGCGTGCTCGGCGTGCGCGCCGGCCCGGCCGACGCGTAGTGCTTGACGTCGGCACCGGGGCAGAAGTCGGCGCCGTCGCCGCGCAGCACCATCACGCGCACGCCCGGGTCCTGCGCCAGCAGGCGCAAGGCCGCATGCAGCTCGCTCATCATCTGCGCCGTGATGCCGTTGCGGTGCCCCGGCCGGCTCAACACCACCGTGACCAGCGCCCCGTCGCGCACGATGCGCACCGTCTGTTCGTGTCCGCTCATGTGTCGTCTCCATTCGAACGCTCCGCCCGCGCATGGCCGCGGCGGACGCCAGGTCCCCATGCTAGTCGGGAAGAGCGTGCGGTGCGCCGCGCGCCGCCCTCCGGCGATCCCCGGGGCGCAGCCCGCCCGGATTCACGGGACGAAATCGGGAGCGCACCCGGCCGGTCGAATTCGTCGCATCGGACGATCACGTCCCGCCGGCCGCAGCCTATGCTCGGCGCGAACCGCATCGGGAGGAGCCCCCACATGAACGAGATCCGACAGCGCCGTCACTTCCTCGCACGGGCGTCGGCCGCCGCCGCCGCCCTGACCGTCGGGCCGCCCGCCTTCGCGCAGGCGAACTGGCCCCAGTCGCCGGTGAAGATGATCATCCCCTTCGCGGCGGGCGGGTCCACCGACATCCTCACCCGCATGATCGGCAAGATCGTCGGCGAACGCATCGGCCAGCCGATCGTGGTCGACAACCGCGGCGGCGCGGGCGGCATCATCGGCACCGCCGCGATCGCCAAGGCGCCCCCGGACGGCTACACGTTCGGCATGACCACGGTGTCGTCGATCGTGAGCGCGCCCATCATCAACACGAAAGTCCCGTTCGACGTCGACCGCGAAATCGCCTTCGTCTCGCAGATCGTCACGGTGCCCATGATCCTGGGCGTGCATCCCAGCGTCCCCGTGAACACCGCGCCCGAACTGATGCAGTACCTGCGCAGCCACAAGGGCAGGGTCTCGTACGGTTCGGTGGCGGTCGGGCACTACGGTCACGTCGCAGCGGCCCACATCAACGACACGCTGGACGCCGGCATGGCGCACGTGCCGTACAAGGGCGAAGGGCCGATGCTTCAGGACCTGATCGCCGGCCAGCTCCAGACGACCTTCCTCACGATCGCGACCACCAAGGCCCCATCGGAGGCTGGCAGGGTGAAGGTGCTGGCCATCACCGGCACGCAGCGTCACGAGGCGATGCCCAACGTCCCGACGTTCGCCGAGCAGGGGCTCGACGACGAGGTGTTCAAGCTCAACCCCGGCTGGATCGGCATCATCGCGCCCGCGAAGACGCCGCCCGGCGCCATCCAGCGCATGTCCGCCGAGGTGCAGGCGGCCGTGCGCCAGCCCGAGCTGCGCGACCGCATCACCGCGCTGGGCATGAACCTCGTGGGCGGCACGCCGGAGGCGTTCCAGGCGGCCTACAAGGCCGAGATCCCGAAGTGGCGGGACCTGCTGGCGCGCGCGGGGGTGAAGGCCGAGTGAGCCGCCGCGCGGCCACGCCGCGCTCGGGCGGTGGGCGCGTCAGGCGGTGGGCGCGTCAGGCGGTGTGCGCCTCAGGGGGAGCGCCTCAGGGGGAGCGCCTCAGGGGGAGCGCGTCAGGCGATGCACCGCACCGGCGCGGCGCGCAGCGCCGCCTCGGCCTCCTCGACCAGCCGCTGGTAGTCGGGATGGCCGTCGAAGGTCGCGACCCCGGCACTGAGCATCAGGCGCGGCGCCACTCCGGTGGAGGTGCGCGGGAGCATGCGCGCCACGTGATCGCACAGCGCCCGCGCCACCGTCGTGGCGGTGTCCGCCGACGCCTCCACCAGCAGCACCAGGAA
>JAKOZZ010000300.1 GCA_029779755.1 Pseudomonadota bacterium | reverse complement strand
GCGGTCGTGCTCGTCGAACGGCCGGGCGTCGACCTCGCCACCCTGTGCCGCCTGCGGCAGGTCACGGTCGTCTGGGCATCGGTCGTGCACCTGGAGCAGATGCTCGCGGTGTACCCGGAGGCCGCCTGCCTGCTGCCGGGCGTGCGCCGGCTGTACGTCGGGTCGTCGACGGTCGGCGAGGGGCTGCGCCGACGGGTGCTGCAGCGCGTGTCGCCGAACCTGCACGTGCGCTACGGCACCAACGAGTCCGGCGTGATCGCCATCGCCACGCCGGACATGCTCCGCGCCACCGCCGGCACCGTCGGCCGGCCGGTCGACGGCGTGACCGTGGAACTGGTCGACGCGCATGGCCGTCCGGTGCCCGACGGCGCGGTCGGACAGGTGCGGGTGCGCAGCGCTGCGGTGTTCGACGGCTATCCCGACGACCCCGACGCCAGCCGGCGCGTGTTCGACGGGCACGGGTTCCGGTGCGGCGACCTGGCGCGGCGCACGTCCGACGCTCAGCTCGTCTATTGCGGCCGCGCCGACCAGATGATGATCATGGACGGCATCAACATCTACCCGGCCGAGATCGAGCGGGTGCTCGGCGAACATCCGGCCGTCGCCGACGTCGTGGCGCTGCCGCTGCACTCCACGGTGCATCAGGACATACCCGTCGCCGCGGTCGCCCTGCACGCCGGTGCCGCCGCGTCCGAAGACACGCTGCGCCGCTTCGCCAGCGAGCGCCTGGGACCGCGTGCGCCGCGCCGCGTGCTGGTGCTCGATGCGATCCCGCGCAATCCGCAGGGCAAGGTCGCCCGGGGGCCGCTGGTGAAGGCCATCGAGGCCTGCCTGAGCGCCGCGGCCGGGACGCGCCCCGCAGGCGACCCGGGCCTCGCGGGCGACCCGGGCCCCCGGGCCCGGACCTGAGCGCAACCGACACGCCGTGCGGCTCCTGATCGTCAAGACCAGTTCGATGGGCGACGTCATCCACGCGCTGCCGGTGGTGACGGATCTCGTCCGCGCGGTTCCGCAGGTGCGCGTCGACTGGGTCGTCGAGGAAGGCTTCGCCGACCTGCCGCGGCTGCATGCCGCCGTGGGCGAGGTGATCCCCGTCGCGGTCCGGCGCTGGCGGCGCACGCTGCTGCAGGCGCGCACCTGGCGCGAGATCGGCGCGGCGCGCGCACGCCTGCGCGCGGCGCGCTACGACCTGGTCCTCGACCTGCAGGGGCTCGTCAAGAGCGCCTGGGTGGCGTGCTGGGCGCGCGCGCCGATCGCGGGGTTCGACCGCAGCTGCGCGCGCGAGCCGCTCGCCGCGTTCGCGTACCGCCGTGCGTACCGGGTCGATCCCGACCGGCACGCGATCGAACGGCTGCGCGCCCTGGCCGCGCAGGCGCTGGGGTATCGCGTCGACGGGCCGCCCGTGTTCGATCTGGTCCCCCCGGGGCCGGCGCCCGCGTGGTGCGGCGGGCAGCCGTACGTGGTGTTCCTGCACGCCACGTCGCGTGCCGAGAAGCTGTGGCCGTCCGGGCACTGGACGGCCCTCGGCGCGCGCCTGTCCGCGGCGGGGCTGCGTGCGGTGCTGCCCTGGGGCAGCGTCGCCGAGCAGGCGGCCGCGCAGTCCCTGGCCGCGACGATGCCGGCGGCGATCGTCGCGCCGAAGCTGTCGCTCGCGCAGTGCGCGAGCCTGCTGGGCGGCGCCCATGCGGTGGTCGGGGTCGACACCGGCCTGACGCATCTGTCGGCGGCACTGGACGCGCCGACGGTGGCCCTGTTCGCGGCCACCCCCGCCTGGCGCTACGGTCCCTACTGGACGCCGCGGGCGCTGAGTCTGGGCAGCGACGGCGTGTGGCCATCGCCGGAGGCGGTGGCCGCGGCGCTCGAGCAGGTCGTCGCCGCGCCCCGCCAGGCCTCGGGGGCACGGGCACCGTGATCGCACGCCTTCTGTATGCGCTGGGCTGGTGGCTCGCGACGCCGGCGGTGGTCGTCTATCTGCTGTGGCGCGCGCGCCGGCAGCCCGAGTATCTGCAGGGCTGGCCGCGCCGCTGGGGCCTGCATCCGCGGCGGCGCGATGCGGCGCCGCTCGTGTGGGTGCACGCGGTGTCGGTCGGCGAGACACGCGCCGCGCAGCCGCTGGTCGAGGCGCTGCTGGCGCGGGATCCGGGGCTGCGGGTGCTGCTCACCCACATGACGCCCACGGGCATGTCCACCGGCCGCGAGCTGTTCGCCGCGCGGTTCGGCGAACGCGTGGTGCAGACCCTGCTGCCCTACGACTACCCGTTTGCGATGCGCCGCTTTCTCGCCGCCTGGCGGCCGTGCGCGGGGCTGGTGATGGAGACCGAGCTGTGGCCCAACCTGTGTGCGGCGGCTTGCCGTGCTCAGGTGCCGCTGGCCCTGGTCAACGCGCGCCTGTCCTCGCGCTCGCTGCGCCGCGGGCTGCGCTGGCAGGCGCTGATCGGGCCGGCCACCGCGTCGCTGTCGTGCGTGGTGGCGCAGACCGAGGCGGACGCGCAGCGCATCCGCCGGATCGCGCCGGTCGCGGTGCATGTGGCCGGCAACCTGAAGTTCGACGTCGCCGTCGAGCCCCGCACCCTGGCGCGGGGGCGGGCCTGGCGCGAACACTTCGCGCGGCGGCCGGTGGTGCTGGCGGCGAGCACGCGCGACGGTGAGGAGGCCCTGCTGCTGGGGGCCTGGGCCGAACGCGTGCGGGCGGGCGCAGCGCCGCTGCTGGTGCTGGTGCCACGGCACCCGCAGCGCTTCGACGCGGTCGCCGCGCTCGTCGAGGCGCAGGGGCTGCGCTGGGCGCGCCGATCGCTGCAGGATCCGGCC
>JAKOZZ010000295.1 GCA_029779755.1 Pseudomonadota bacterium | reverse complement strand
GTGTGCATGGCCACCGCCCGCGAACGCACCCAGGGCGGCGCACTCGTCTGGGTGGCGGTGTTGAAGGTGGCCATCACCGCCATCCAGGCGCCGCCGCCCAGCACCAGCGCCGGATACACGAGCACCGGCCACGACGACCAGGCCGACACCAGCATCACCGCGGCGAAGATCACGCATCCGCCCGACACCAGCGCCTCGAGCCCCACGCGGGCGCGCAGACGCGACATCAGCAGTCCGGCCACGATCGCACCGGTGCCGAGGCAGCCCATCAGCAGGCCGTAGCCGGTGGCGCCCAACCCGAGCTGACGCTGGCCGATCACGGGCAGCAGCGCCCACAGCGCCGATCCGGCGCCGCCGTACGCCATCGTGCGGACGAGCTGCGCCAGGATGATCCGCGAGTGGCGGGCATAGCGCAGCCCGCTCAGCATGCCGCCCCACAGGCGCTCGGCCGGCAGCCGCGACTCGGGGTGCGGCGGGGGCGGCCAGCGCCGGATCGCGTGGATCATCGTCAGCGAGCCGAGCACCGCGATCAGGAAGATCCAGGCGCCGCCGGCATGGGTGAAGATCACGCCCGCCAGTGACGGGCCGACCGCACGCGCGACGTTGTAGGCGATCGCCACCGCGGTGATCGCCTGCGGCAGCTCCTCGCGCGGGATCGAGTCCGCCACCGTCGAGTTCCAGGCCGGCGACAGCAGGGCCGTGCAGCAGCCGGTCACGAAGGTGAAGAACAGCAGCGCGGCGGGGCCGGCCACGCCGACGAGCAGCAGCACGGCGAGCAGCGCGATCGTGGCGGCCTGCACGGCAAGCGCGCCGATGATCAGGCGGCGCCGATCGGTGATGTCGGCCAGCACGCCGGCCGGCAGCGACAGCAGGAACATCGGCAGAAACACGGCCGTCTGGACGAGCGCGGCCAGGAACGACGAGCCGGTCAGCTCGACCACCATCCACGCGGCGGCCATCACCTGCATCGCGTTGCCGATGAAATAGACACCGCCGCTGCGCCACAGCGCACGGAAGCGCGCATGCCGCAGCGTGCCCCAGGTCGAGGTCTGCAGGCTCATCGGGGGGCGCCCTGGCGGGGCGGGCGGTCGGGTTCGGGCACGCGTGCAGCCTGAGGAGGTCGGGACGGGGGATCGTCGAGGACGGATTCTGCCTTGTCGCGCGCGCGCACCGGACAACAGGCCTGCGCCGAACGCGGTCGCCCCGCAGCAGCAGCAGCAGCAGCCCGGGAGGCCGCCGGGGATGCCGCCCCGGGAGCGCAGACCCGAGGGCCGCCCGCGGGCGGCGCATAGAATGGTCCGTCATGGACTCCGCGCACCCGCCCGAGACCTCGGCCGCCCACGTCGAACGCCCCGCGTTGTGCGCCGGCATGCACGACACGGCCGGCGCGGTGCGCCGTCGCCTGAGGACGACACCAACCGCGTCGTGGGACCTGCTCTGCGTGGTGGACGACGCGATGCACCTGATCGGCGTGCTGACGCCGGCCGAGCTGCTCGCGCTGCCGGACGAACGCCTGCTGATCGACGCCGCGCGGCGCGATCACCCGCACGCCGACCCCGGCGTCGACCAGGAGCGCCTCGCGTCGCTGGCCCTGACCCACCGCCTCACCGCCGTGCCGCTCGTCGACGGCACCGGACGGCTGCTCGGCGTGGTCGGCGCGGCGGCGCTGATGTCGATCCTGCGTCGCGAGCACGTCGAGGACCTGCACCGCATCGCCGGCATCACGCGCGAGACGCAGCAGGCGCGGCACGCCCTCGAGTCGCCGCCGCTGCGGCGTGCACGCCACCGGCTGCCCTGGCTGATCGCGGGCCTGGCCGGCAGCGTGCTGGCGACGATGATCGTCGCGGGCTTCGAGACGGCGCTCACGAGCAAACCGGCGCTGGCGTTCTTCGTGCCGGGCCTGGTCTATCTCGCGGATGCCATCGGCACCCAGAGCGAAGCGGTGGCCGTGCGCGGCCTGTCGCTCACCAACGCGGGCGTGGCGCGCCTGGTCGGCGGCGAGCTGCGCACCGGCCTGCTGATCGGCCTGGTGCTGGCGCTGCTGGCGTTTCCGATGGTGTGGGTCGCGTTCGGAGAGCTGCGCCTGGCGGCGGCCGTGGCCCTGTCGCTGGCGGGCGCCAGTGCCGTCGCCACCGTGCTGGGGCTGCTGCTGCCCTGGGCGCTCGGCCGCATCGGATCGGACCCCGCGTACGGCAGCGGCCCCCTGGCCACGATCGTGCAGGATCTGCTCACCCTGCTGATCTACTTCGGATTCGCACGGCTGATCGTGCTGTAGCGGACGGTGCGCCGCCGCGCCCCCCAAGGAGCCCCGGATGACCTCACACCTCGAGCAGGCGCCCACCCTGTCCGCCGCGCAGTTCGACGCCCGGTACCGCGCCCGCCTGAACCGGCTCGCCACCTCGAACCTCAGCGACGCCCTCGACCTGCTGGGCCTGCGCGGCGCCGTCATCGGCATCCTGCCCCGCTGGGGCCGGACGCGGGTGATCGGCCGGGCGGTCACGATCCGGATGACGGCCGCCGGGGCGGTGCGCAGCACGGCCCACCTGGGCGTGGACGCGATCGAGGCGAGCGCGGCGGGCGACGTGATCGTGATCGACAACCGAGGCGACCTGCACAACAACTGCTGGGGCGAGATCCTGTCGATGGGCGCGCTGCGCAAGGGCGTCGCGGGCGTGGTCGTCGACGGCGCGGTGCGCGACGTCGACGCCTGCGAGGCATTCGGGTTTCCCGTCCACGCGCGCGGCACGGTGCCGATCACCGCGCGCGGCCGCATCGTGCAGGAGGCCTGGAACGTGCCGGTGCGGCTCGGCGACGTCGCCGTGCGCCCCGGCGACGTCGTGATGGCCGACGTCAACGGCGTGGTCGTCGTCGCCCTCGAGCAGCTCGACCGCGTGCTCGAGGCGGCCGAGCAGATCTTCGACAAGGAGGCGCGGATGATCGAGGCGCTGCGCGCCGGCGGCTCGATGGTCGAGGTGGACCGCGCGTTCAACTACGAGCAGATGCTGCAGCGCTGACGCACGGCGGCGGCGCACACCACGCGCGCCGTCAGCCTCCCTCCTCGCGGACCGCGTCGGCGACCTGGTACGCAGGCCCCTGCCGGATGCGCTCGAAGTACGACGCGTGGGCGTCGCTGCCGGCCGCCCACTGTCCCAGGAACCGCTGCTGCCAGGCCGCGGCGTCGTAGTCGATCGCGATGGCATCCATGAACACCGCGCCCGCCCGGACGCCGAACCGGCGCAGGCCCGGATCGCAGGGCGACACCGCGACACGCGTGAGCAGCCCGGCGCCGTCGCCCGCGAAATTCGGCATGCCCGCCGCCCCGTTGTTGAGCACCCACCGCGGCCCGGCGCCCGCCTCCGCACGCAGGCCCTGGAACACCGGCAGGCAGGTGTGCGTGCAGGCGAACGCATCGACGCGGGCGCTGCGGAACCATCGGCGCACCTGATCGCGGTGCGCGGCCTCGCGCAGATGCTCCTGCGCGAACCCCCAGCCGGCCAGCGACTCGGCGTCGCCATGCACGATGCCCAGCCTCAGGTCGCCGACGTCGGCGCGCAGCCACATCGGCAGCGCCGACAGCACGCCGCGCTGCGCGGGCGTCGTCGCCCCGCGCAGCCGCGCCAGGATGCGGTTGGAACGCCGCACGACCGCTTCGCCGACCCAGTCGGGATAAGCGCAGCCGCAGCCGGCGTCGGCGTCGCCCTCCGCGGGATCGGCCGCCAGTTCGGTCTCGACGTTGCCGCGCAGCGCGACGTGCTCGAGCACCAGACGCTGCACCCGCTCGAACGCGCGCGGGTCGGCGTCGAACCAGTGGAAGTCGCCGTTGAAGACCAGGCGCTTGCGACCCGGCTCGCGCCCGAACAGTTCGAGCACGCGGTCCAGCGCGCAGGTGTTGCCATACAGGCCGCCGACGACGTAGAGCACGTCCAGGCCGCGCAGCGTATCGGGCGCCTCGACCGCGAAGACCTCGGGCCGATAGCGGTAGTGCAGCGGGCAGACCCGTCCGGGCGCCTGATCGGTGGGCAGGCCGGCGGGGTCGCGCCCGGCGATGTCGTGGCGCCCGGCCCGCACGCCGATGTCGTCGCGCACGGCGCTCATGGCGCCACCGTGGCCACGGCGACGGCGACGGCGAGGGCGGAGAGCAGAACGGCGGTCGTGTGGGTCGTGCTCATGGATGCGACTCCTTCGAGGGGTGAACGATCGGACGCGCGGCATTCGCAGGCCGCGCACCCACGGGATCCGGGACGTGTGATGTGGCCGTCGCCTCGGCGCGGCACGCACCGGACAGCCGGTACAGGCCGTCGAGCCGTGCATCGTCGACGGCGTCGATGGGCAGGTCCCAGACGATCCGGCCGCCGGCCATCCCGATCACGCGGGTGGCCAGCTGCGGCAGCACCTCGCGCTGATGCAGCACCGAGACCAGCGTGCCTGCACCGGCCGTGTCGCGCAGCACGGCGCAGACCTGCCGCACGGCATGCGGGTCGAGCGCCGAGGTCGGCTCGTCGGCGAGGATCAGCCGCGGCTGCTGCAGGCGCAGGCGGGCGACGCCGACCTTCTGCCGCTCGCCACCGGACAGGCGATCGGCGCGCGTGCCGGCCCGTGCGGACAGCCCCAGCGCGTCCAATGCGGCATCGGCCTGCGCCCGCACCTCGGGACGATGCCAGCGCACCCATCCGCGCCATGCGTCGAGACCGCGCAGCCGGGCCAGCCCACCGATCAGGACGTTCTCGCGCGCCGTCAGACGCGGCACCAGGTGCAGGCCCTGCATGACCAGCCCCAGCTCGGCGCGCAGTGCGCGCCACTGCACCCGCGTGAGCGGCACGCGCGCCTGCGGTCCGATCTCGCGCCCGAGCACCCGCACGCTGCCCTGGCGCGTGGCGACGGCCCCGCTCAGCAGGCGCAGCAGCGTGCTCTTGCCTGCGCCGTTCGGCCCGACGACGGCCACCCGCTCGCCCGGCGCGATCGTCAGCCCCTCGACCTGCAGCAGCGCGTGCGGCCCGACCCGCACCTGCACCTGGTCCAGCCGGATCACGGGGTCCGGACGCGCCGGCGTGTCGCGAACTGGCGGCTGCGCGTGCCCGGCCGGCGGCTGCGCGTGCCCGGCCGGCGACTGCGCGCGTCCGACGGGCGCCGGCACGTGCCCGGTCGGCACGGACGCGTTCCCGGTGGAGGGCCGCGCGCTCACAGCAGGGCCTTGCGGATGCGGCGCGACACGGCGTCGAAGGCCATCACCAGCACGATGACGACGAGCAGCAGCGTCGCCAGCCGGCTCCACTGGAACAGGCTCACCGCCTCGCTGATCAGCAGGCCCAGACCGCCCGCGCCGATCAGGCCCAGGATGGTCGAGTCGCGGATGTTGAACTCCCACACGTACAGGTGGTTGCCGACGAACTGCGGCAGCACCGCCGGCCAGACGGCATTGAAGAACACCTGCAGCGGCGTGGCGCCGGTCGCCCGCACGGCATCGATCGCGGCCATGTCCAGCGCCTCGATGCTCTCCGCATACAGCTTGCCGTACGTGCCCATCGAATGCAGTGCGATGGCCAGGATGCCGGCGGTGGGTCCGAGCCCGACGACACCGACCAGCACCAGCCCGAACACCAGGGTGTGGACCGCGCGGGCCGTGCCGAACACCCCGTTGGCCGCCCATGCCAGCGGCCTGGGCGCATTCAGGTTGCGCGCGGTGAGCAGACCCAGCGGCAGCGCAAGCACGGCCGCCAGCAACGAGCCCAGCGTGGCGATCTGGAACGTCACCCAGGTGGCGCGCCCGACGGCGGCGACGAAGGCGGTTTCGACTGCGCGCCGGTTCTCCACGCGCAGCAGCGCGCCGTCGTCGCTGCGGAACTCGAGCCGCTCCGGACCGAACCACACGTCGAGCACACTCGGACGCGCGAACTCGCCGACCGACTTGACGAGGTTCTGCCACGGGCTGCGCCCGAACGAGAGGTCGCCCGCTGCGACGAGGGTTCCGAGGCACAGCCCGATCAGTGCGATGTAGATCAGCACCAGCCCGGCGAAGGCGGCGCGTTCGCGCGGCACCGCACGGAGCGCGGTTGCCGCCGCGGTGGCGGCGGGAGAGGCAGAGGCCGTGGCAGAGGCCCCTCCACCGCCCCCCGGACGCACCGATCGTGTCTCGAACACGCGCAGCCTCACTTCGGCCGCAACGTGCCGGTGGCCAGACCCGCGTCCCGGATCGGCTTGTAGAAGGCGTTGTCCGTGGCCACGAACCCGGTGTAATTGGCCGGCAGCAGCTGGGGCTGCGTCTTCAGCAGCGGGCCCACGTCGGCGAGCGCGGCCTGCAGGCGCGCGACGAAGGCCTTGTCCCGGAACAGCGCAGCGCTCACCGCGAGCGCGTCGTTGGGCAGGGGCGCCGACTGCCAGATCACCTTGCTGCGCTCGGCACGGATCAGGCCCTGCTCGATCATCGCGGTGCGGTTGCGGTTGTAGTCGGCGCCCGCGTCGAGCTGCCCGGCCGCAACCTGCGTCTGGATCGCCTGATGCTTCGTGTGCAGCACGCGCCCGAAGTGGGTCTGCGGATCGATCCCCTGCTGCATGAAGAAGTGCAGCGGAATCAGGTACCCCGACGTCGAGCCCTTGTCCCCGAACGCGAAGCTGCGCCCCTTGCCCTTGGGCCCCAGCAGGTCCTGCACGCTGGCGATGCCCGAGTCCGGATGGGTGACGATCATCGCGAAGTACTCGGGCTTGCCCTGGTACAGGATCGTGGACACCACCTGCGCGTCCGAGACGTGGTTGGCCAGCACGTAGCCCCACGGGCCCATCAGCGCGAGGTCGGTCTCGCCGGTGGCGAGGCTGCGGGCCAGCCCCTCCCAGCTGTCGACCGTGCGCAGCTCGACGGCGCGCCCCAGTCGCTGCGCCAGATGCGCGGCGAGCGGACGATAGGTGGCGTCGTTCTTCTCGCGGTCCGGCTGGAACATGCCCACGCCGAACTTCAGCGGACCCGCCGGCGCAGGCGCCTGCGCCGACGCAGGAAGGAGCGGCAATGCAGCGCCGAGCGCCGTGACGGCGGCGTACCCGGCGGTGACGATCAGTCTGCGGCGCATCGGACGGCTCATTCGAGTGCTCCAGTGCACATGGGGATTCATGAACGGGGGTGCGCGACAACAGTGCGCCGATGGGCGTTCAGCGCGCGTCGTTCAGCGCGCGTCGTTCAGCGCCCAGTCGTAGTCGAGGAACTCGATGTCGACCTTCTCGCTGCGGATGCGCTCGCGGTCGGCCGGCGCGTCGGCCAGCAGATCGGCGTGCCGGGCCGCGAACGCGGGCAGCGACGCGATCGCGCGGTGGCCCTGACGGAAGTCGTCGCCGTACCAGTCGAAGATCTTCGACAGCTCGAGACGCCCGCGCTGCGCGTTCCAGCGGTTGCGCGTGCGGTCGGCCATGAAGCGGCGCGCCTGCTCGTCGTACTGCGCCTCCAGCCGCTCGCCCACGTAGGCCTCCTCGCGCAGCATCGGGCAGCCGACGGATGCGCAGTTGACCGCGAAGTGGACGCGCGGGTCGTCGTACACGCCACGCTTGCGCAGCATCGCGTGCTCGATGTCGTCGAGCGAGACCTTGCCGCCGAGCAGCGGGATCCACTTCGGCTTCCAGGGATTCGACAGCAGGCTGCCGAGATCGCGGATCGACTTCAGGTCCGGGTACTTCGTCAGGATCAGCTCGACCGTGAACGCGTTGTACGCATTGACCAGGAACGCCTGCTG
>JAKOZZ010000292.1 GCA_029779755.1 Pseudomonadota bacterium | reverse complement strand
CTACGCGAAGAAGGACCTGCAGGACTGGGCCCGGCTGGCCGGGCTGACGATCGGGTCGCCCGCCGTGTTCCCGGTCAACAGCGTGAAGGTGATGCGCGGCTGCATCCTGCTCGACGCGCAGGGACTGCTGGTGCCGTTCGCGCGCGCCGCCTTCGAGGCCTACTGGGGGCGCGGCGAGGACATCTCGCAGGACGCGGTCGTACGCGCGCTGTGCGCGCAGGTCGGCGTCGATGCCGACGGGCTGCTGGCAGGCATCGCCCGGCAGGACGTCAAGGACCAGCTGCGCGCGAACACCGAGGAGGTGATGCGCCGCGGCGGATTCGGCTCGCCCACCATCTTCGTCGGCGGCGACGACATGTACTTCGGCAACGACCGCATGCCGGTGATCGCCGACGCGGTGCGGCGCCTGCAGGCCCGGGGAGACGCCCGATGAGCGGCGCGCACACCGGCGGTGGCGGGAAGACCGGCGACGCGGAAGAAGGCCGGATGACGAAGGATGCGCGGGTGAAGAACGCGTCTGCGAAGGGCGCGTCCGCGAAGGAACCGTCTGCGAAGGGCGCGTCCGCGAAGGAACCGTCCGCGAAGGGCGCGTCGGCAAAGGAACCGTCCGCGAAGGGCCCGTCGGCGAAGGGCGCACCGATGAAGGGCGATGCCGTCGTCGGCGACCTGTCGGCGGACGCGATCCCGGCCGGGTTCCGCCTGCTGCCGATGCCGCGCAATCCGTTCATCGACGGCAGCGGCCCGCTCTACGGGCGCTTCGAGGACGGCCGCTTCACCCTCGGGCTGCGCATCGAGGAACGCCATACGAACCCGGGCGGCGTCTGCCACGGCGGCATGGTGATGACCTTCGCCGACATCACGCTGCTGATGGTCGCGAGCATCCAGGGCGGCGTCGACCAGTACATGGTGACGGTGAATCTCACCACCGACTTCCTCGCGCCCGCGCCGGTCGGCGCCTGGCTCGAGGGCCGCGGCGAGGTGCTGCGCAAGTCCCGCAACTTCGTGTTCGTGCAAGGTACCCTTGCGGTCGGCGACACGCTGGTGGCGCGCATCAACGGCATCATGAAGCCGACCGGGGATGTCGACACCCGCTTCAGCGCGGAACGCTACTTCAAGTGAACGAGGAGATGACGAGCATGGGACAGATGATCGACTTCAAACGCCCCGACGGCAGCACCTGCCGCGGCTATCTCGCCGGTGCCGGCGCCGGCCGCCCGTCGGTGATCGTGATCCAGGAGTGGTGGGGGCTCAACGACCAGATCTGCGGCGTGGCCGACCGCTTCGCGCGCGCCGGCTACAACGCGCTGGCGCCCGACCTGTACAAGGGACGCGTCACCCAGCAGCCCGACGAGGCCAACCACCTGATGACGGGGCTCGATTTCCCCGGCGCCACGCATCAGGACATCCGCGGTGCCGCGCAGCACCTGAAGGCGATGGGCGGCAAGGTCGCGGTGATGGGCTTCTGCATGGGCGGGGCGCTCACCATTGCGGCGTCGGTGCACGTGCCGGAGGTTTCCGCGGGCGTGTGCTTCTACGGCATTCCGCCGAAGGAGCTCGCCGATCCGGCCAACCTCGCCGTGCCGCTGCAGGCGCACTTCGCCAACAAGGACGACTGGTGCACGCCCGCCGCGGCCGACGCACTGGAAGCCACGATGCGTGCCGCGGGCCGCGCGCCCGAGATCTACCGCTACGACGCGGCGCACGGCTTCTTCAACGAGCGCCGTGCCGACGTCTACGACGCCAACTGCGCGCAGCAGGCCTGGGACCGCATGACCGCCTTCCTCGGCAAGCACCTGTGAGGCTCGGCGCCGTCTCGTGACGCACGCCAATCCGGCCCTGAGGGGCATGCTGTGGTCCCTCGCGGCCGGTGCGCTCTTCAGCGTGCTGAACGCGACGATGCGCATGCTGACCATCGAGCTCGATCCGATGGTCACGCAGTTCCTGCGCTACCTGTTCGGTCTGGCCGTGATGCTGCCGCTGGTCCTGCGCAGCGGGCTGGCGGCCTACCGCACCCGCGGCATCGGCGGCCAGCTGTGGCGCGGGGTCGTCCACACCGTCGGGCTGCTGATGTGGTTCTCGGCGCTGCCGCACGTGCCGCTGGCCGACATGACGGCGATCGGCTTCACCGGGCCGATCTTCATCATGCTGGGCGCCGCACTGGTGCTCGGCGAGAAGATGTACGTGTCGCGCTGGGTGGCTGCGGGCATCGGCCTGGCCGGCGTGATGATCGTCGTCGGCCCGCGCCTGACCGGCGCCGGTGGCTACTACAACCTGGTGATGCTGGCCTCCGCGCCGGTGTTCGCCGCGTCGTTCCTGATCACCAAGGCCCTGACGCGCCACGACAGCCCCGAGGTGATCGTCGTGTGGCAGTCGCTGACGGTGGCGCTGTTCACCTTGCCCTTCGCGCTGCTGAACTGGGTCTGGCCGACACCGGTGCAGTGGGGGCTGTTCGTGCTGTGCGGCGTGCTCGGCAGTGCGGGCCACTGGTGCCTGACGAAGTCGTTCGCCGTGGCCGACATCTCGGCCACGCAGTCGACCAAGTTCGTCGACCTGGTGTGGGCGTCGCTGCTCGGGTACCTGATGTTCGCCGACGTGCCGAGCCGCTCGACGCTGATCGGCGGCGGCGTGATCCTCGCCTCCACGTTCTGGATCGCGCATCGCGAGGCGCGGCGGCGCAGCGCCGCGCGGGCGGCGGCAGCAGCGCAGACGCGCGGGTAGCACGAGCGGGCGCGGGCGCCTAGAACTCCACCTCCAGTTCGTCGATGTCTTCCGGTTCGAGGCGCGCGGCGGCCGTCCATTCGCGCATCTCGGGCATCGCCAGGATCGTGTCGCGATAGGCCGCGCACACCGGGTCGAGCGCGACGTCATAGGTTGCGAATCGGGTCGCGACCGGTGCGTACATGGCATCGGCCGTGGTGCGCGCCCCGAACAGGTAGGGCCCTCCGGATGCCTGCAGGCACTCGTTCCAGATCGTCGTGATCCGGTCGATGTCGGCCTGCGCACGCGACCAGACCTTGAAGCCGGGAAACCGCGCCTTCAGGTTCATCGGCAGCGCCGAGCGCATCGCCGCGAAGCCGGAATGCATCTCGCCGCAGATCGATCGGCAGCGCGCACGTGCGGCGCGCGCCTCGGGCAGCAGGCGCGCCTCGGGACGGATCTCGTTCAGGTATTCGGCGATCGCCAGCGTGTCCCAGATCTCGGTGCCCGCGTGCGTGAGGCAGGGCACGCGATTCGACGCGGCCAGCAGCAGCATCTCGGCGCGCACGGTGGCGTCGTCGGCGGGCACCATCCGCTCCTCGAACGGCAGACCGGAGAACCGGGTCAGCAGCCAGCCCCGCAACGACCACGACGAGTAGTTGCGGCTGCTCAGGGTCAGGATCGCAGGTGCCGAGTCCACGGCCACCGGGCCGCTGCGCGATGCCGGACGGGCACCGGCACGCGGGGCCGCACGCGGGCCTGCGCCAGGAAGCGCACGCGGACCGGCGCGCAGTGGCATGACCCGTGGGGCGGGCGTGGATGCGCGATCGGCGGGCATCGGCGTTCCTTCGGCTTCGGTCATCGGCGCTCCTTCGGCTTCGGGCATCGGGACTCCTTCGCAGCCGGCGCGCACCGAAGCGGTGTGGCCGGACGGCCAACCTGGTGCGCATCGCGCCGCACGTGGTCATGGCGGGATGCTGTGCGACCCCGTGCAAGCCGCGTGCCAGTGGGCGGATGCTGCCGATCAGGGTGGCACGCTCCTTGCGCATGTACGGGCATCCCGACCCGGCGGTCGTGGGGTACCCGCGGCCGCCACGAGCAGCGAAGCGATGATCTACCACGCCTACCAGACCTGGTCCGACCTGATGCAGCCCGCCCGCATGTTCGCCCGCCTGGGCGCGCAGCCGATCGGCGAGGCGTGGCCCGACCTCAGCGGCAATGGCGCACTCGCGCGCATGCGGGCCGCGGCCGAGGTGTTCGCGCGGCTCGCGCTCACGCATCGCCGTCCCGACTACGGCATCACGACGGTGACGATCGGCGGGCGCGAGATCGGCGTGCACGAGGAGCCGGCGCTGCGCACGCCGTTCGGCACGCTGCTGCATTTCCGCAAGGACGCCGACGTGGTGCAGCCGCGGGTGCTGCTGGTCGCGCCGCTGTCCGGCCACTTCGCCACGCTGCTGCGCGGCACGGTGCGCACCCTGCTGCTCGATCACGACGTGTTCGTCACCGACTGGCACAACGTGCGCGACGTGCCGCTGTGGCATGGCGCGTTCGGCCTCGACGACTACGTCGATCACCTGATGCGCTTCATGCGCGTGCTCGGACCCGGAGCGCACATGGTGGCCGTCTGCCAGCCGACGGTGGCCGCGCTCGCCGCCACGGCGCTGATGGCCGAGGACGGCGACCCCGCGCAGCCCCGCACGCTGACGCTGATGGCCGGTCCGATCGACACGCGGGTGAATCCCACCGAGGTCAACGCGCTGGCCACGAGCCGCAGCATCGAGTGGTTCGAGCGCACGCTGATCGGCGTCGTGCCGTGGCGCCACGCCGGCGCGATGCGGCGCGTGTATCCGGGCTTCCTGCAGATCGCCGGGTTCATGAGCATGAACCTGGACCGGCATGCGAAGGCCTTCGTGGACCTGTTCCATCACATCGTCGACGGCGACACCGCGCGCGCCGACACGATCCGCACGTTCTACGAGGAATACTTCGCGATGATGGACCTGCCGGCCGAGTTCTATCTCGAGACGGTCGAGCGCGTGTTCCAGCGGTTCGACCTGCCGCTGGGGCGGCTGACCTGGCGCGGGCATCCGGTCGACCCGGCGGCGATCCGCCGGCCTTCGCTGCTGACGATCGAGGGCGAGAAGGACGACATCTGCGCGGTCGGACAGACGCTGGCCGCGCAGGATCTGTGCGCCGCCGTGCGCCCGTACCGCCGGCGGCATCACGTGCAGACCGGCGTCGGGCACTACGGCGTGTTCAACGGGCGCCGCTGGGAGCGGCAGATCTACCCGATCCTGCGCGACTTCGTGTTCTTCGGCGCGTGAGCCGGCGGCCGTTCAATCTACCGTCGCGCCCGACGCCTTCACGACCGGTGTCCAGCGCACGATCTCCTCGCGTGTCATCTCGGCCATCCGCTCCGGGCCCGCGCCGATGATCTGGTAGCCGAGCTCGGTCATGCGCTTGACGAAGTCGGGCGACTTCGTGCCCTTGATGGCCTCGGCGCTCAGCCGATCGACGATGTCCTTCGGCGTGCCGGCCGGGACGGTGAGCCCGAACCACACGCCGGTCTCGTAGCCCTTCACGCCGGCCTCGGCGACCGTCGGCAGGTCGGGCAGCGCCGGGTCGCGCTTCGCGCCCGTGGTCGCCAGCGCACGCAGCTTGCCGGCCTTGATGTGCGGCAGCGCCGAGGGGATGTTGTCGAACATCATCTGCACCTGGCCGCCGAGCAGGTCGGCCACGGCGGGCGCGCTCCCCTTGTAGGGCACGTGCACGATGTTCACGCCGGTCAGGTGCTTGAACATCTCGGCCGACATGTGGATGCTGGTGCC
>JAKOZZ010000281.1 GCA_029779755.1 Pseudomonadota bacterium | reverse complement strand
AGGGCCCCTGCCCCAGATGGGCCGACGACAGGATGCGCAGATCGTTGCGCGGCCCCTGGGCGTGGCTCGCGGCACCGCGTGACGTGGGCATGGCGACCCCTTCGATATCGACGAAACGTCGACAATTTATCTGCGTTGCGGCGTCGTCGCAACAGTCGCCCCGCGCGCGCGCTCCGGAACGCGCCCGGTGCCCACGCGTCGCCCGCGCAAGCCCTACACTTGCGCTTCCCGGCGGCAATGCCGGACACGGCCCGCTTCCAACCGGCATCGCCGCGTCCGCCTCGCCCCTGTCGCCGCACCCAACCCCGTTTGTCCACGGAGAACCCGATGAAACTGCTTCGCCTGGCCCTCGCGCTGTCGGCCATCGCCGCGTCCGCCGCCCACGCACAGACCAAGTGGGATCTGCCCGCTGCGTATGCGGCGTCGAACTTCCACACCGAGAACCTGGTGCAGTTCGCCGCGGACGTCGACCGTGCCACCGGCGGCAAGCTGAAGATCACCGTGCACGCGAACGCGTCGCTGTTCAAGGCGCCCGAGATCAAGCGTGCCGTGCAGGGCGGCCAGGCGCAGCTCGGCGAGATCCTGCTGGTGAACTTCGCCAACGAGGACCCGATCTACGAAGCCGACGGCGTGCCGTTCCTCGCCACCGGCTATGCGGATGCGATGAAGCTGTACCGCGCGCAGAAGCCGCTGCTCGAGAAGAAGCTCGCCGCGCAGGGCATGATGCTGCTGTACTCGGTGCCGTGGCCCCCGCAGGGCATCTTCACGAACCGCACGCTCAACAGCGCCGCCGACATGAAGGGCCTGAAGTGGCGTGCGTACAGCCCGGCGACCGCGAAGATCGCCGAGCTCGTGGGCGCGCAGCCGGTCACGATCCAGGCGGCCGAGCTCACGCAGGCGATGGCCACCGGGGTGATCGACTCCTACATGTCGTCGGGCGCGACCGGCGTCGACACCAAGACGTACGAGCACATCAAGCGCTGGTACGACACCCAGGCCTGGCTGCCCAAGAACGCGGTGATCGTGAACCGCAAGGCCTTCGACGCGCTCGACAAGGCCACGCAGGAAGGCCTGCTGAAGGCCGGCGCCGAGGCCGAGACGCGGGGCTGGAAGGTGTCGCAGGAGAAGAACGGCGTCTACATCGACCTGCTGCGCAAGAACGGCATGACCGTGGTCGAGCCGCCGGCCCAGCTGAAGGCCGACCTGAAGAAGGTCGGCGACACGATGCTGGGCGACTGGCTGAAGAAGTCCGGACCCGACGGCCAGGCGCTCGTCGACGCCTATCGCAAGATGTAAGGCCGGGCGTCGATGCGTCGATTCCTGGACGGCATGTACGACGCGGCCGCGTGGCTGGCCGCGACGTGCATGGTGGGGGTGCTGGGCATGGTGCTGACGTCGATCGTCAGCCGCCAGCTGTCGGTCCACGTGCCCGGCACCGACGCCTACGCCGGCTACCTGATGGCCGCGGCCGGCTTCCTGGCGATGGCACACACGCTCAAGCGCAACGAGCACATCCGCGTGACCCTGCTGGTGCAGGCGCTCACCGGGCGGGCGCGCCGGATGCTCGAGCTCTGGTCGCTGCTCGCCGCCGCCTTCCTCGCCGGCGCGCTGGCCTGGTTCGCCGTGCGGCTGGTGCTGCAGTCGCGCGAGTTCAACGACATCTCCACGGGCAACGACGCCACGCCGCTGTGGCTTCCGCAGCTGTCGTTCGCGGTCGGTGCGGTCGTATTGTTCGTCGCCTTCGTCGACGAGTTCGTGCTCGAGCTGCGGGGCATCCGGCGCGTCGCAGCGCCGGATGCCGGCGGCGAGCCGCTGCGCAACGAGTAGATCATGGGCGACCTCGCCGTCACGGCGCTTCTCATCGTTGCGCTCTTCGCGCTGCTCGGCAGCGGCGTCTGGATCGGCCTCACCCTGTCGGGCGTCGCCTGGATCGGCATGCAGCTGTTCACCAACCGCCCGGCCGGCGACGCGATGGCGGTCACGATCTGGGGTGCCGCCTCCAGCTGGACCCTGACCGCGCTGCCGCTGTTCCTGTGGATGGGCGAGATTCTGTTCCGCACCCGCCTGTCCGAGGACATGTTCCGCGGGCTGGCCCCCTGGATGAACCGGCTGCCCGGACGTCTGCTGCACACGAACGTGATCGGGTGCGCGATCTTCGCGGCGGTCTCGGGTTCGTCGGCGGCCACCTGCGCGACGATCGGCAAGATGACCCTGCCCGAGCTCGGCCGGCGCGGATACCCCGAAAACATGGTCATCGGCACGCTGGCCGGATCCGGCACGCTGGGGCTGCTGATCCCGCCGTCCATCATCATGATCGTCTACGGGGTGACGGCCGAGGTGTCGATCGCCCAGCTGTTCATCGCCGGCGTGCTGCCCGGGATCCTGCTCGCCCTGCTCTTCATGGGCTACATCATCGTCTGGTCGCTGCTGAACCCGGCGCGCATCCCGCCGCCGGACCGCGAACTGCCGCTGCTGGAGAAGCTGCGCGCGTCGCGCAGCCTGATCCCGGTCGTGCTGCTGATCGCCGCGGTGCTGGGCTCCATCTACGCCGGCGTGGCGACCGCGACCGAGGCGGCCGCGCTGGGTGTCGTCGGGGCCCTCGTGCTGTCGGCGCTGCAGGGCTCGATGAGCTGGAAGACGTTCCGCGAATCGCTGTTCGGTGCCACCCGCCTGTACTGCATGATCGCCCTGATCCTGTCGGGTGCCGCGTTCCTCACGCTGGCCATGGGCTACATCGGGCTGCCGCGGCACCTGGCGGAATGGATCTCGTCGCTGGGCCTCACGAAGTTCTGGCTGATCGTGGCGCTGGCCGCGTTCTACATCCTGCTCGGCTGCTTCCTCGACGGCATCTCGATGGTCGTGCTGACGATGGGCGTGCTGCTGCCGACCGTGCAGAAGGCCGGCATCGATCTCCTCTGGTTCGGCATCTTCGTCGTGCTGGTGGTGGAGATGGCGCAGATCACGCCGCCGGTGGGCTTCAACCTGTTCGTGATCCAGGGGATGACCCGCCACCAGCTGCCCTGGATCGCCAAGGTGACCTTCCCCACCTTCGTGCTGATGGTGGTGGCAGTGCTGCTCGTCTACCTGTTCCCGGAGATCGTCACGTGGCTGCCATCGCAGATGCGGCGATGAGCGCGGACGTGATGGCCCCGCAGGCGTCGGAGCACCTCGTGGGCGGGCAGGCGTCTTGAACGTCATCGTGATCGGCGCCGGCGTGATCGGCGTCACCACCGCGTGGTACCTGCGTCAGCAGGGGGTGAACGTCGCCGTCGTCGAGCAGCGGGCGGGTGTCGCCCAGGAGGCGAGCTTCGGCAATGCCGGCGTCATCGCCCCCGGGTACGTGACGCCGTGGGCCGCGCCCGGCATGCCGCGCAAGGTGCTGTCGTACCTGTTCGCGGCGGAAGCCCCGGTGCTGTTCCGGCCGTCGCTGAACCCGGCGCTGTGGCGCTGGGTGCTGCGCTGGCTCGGCGAGTGCCGGCTCGAGCGCTACCGCGAGAACAAGTCCCGCATGCAGCGCGTGGCGTTCTACAGCCGCGACCAGCTGCACCGGCTGCGCGACCAGCTGTCGATCCAGTACGAGCAGTCGCAGGGGTATCTGCAGCTGCTGCGCGCGCAGCGCGACGTGGAGATGACCGCGCCGGCACGCGACCTGCTCGACGCGGCGGCCGTGCCCTACCGCATGCTCGAGCCCGCCGAGTGCCACGAGCTGGAGCCCGGGCTGTCGCAGTCCGCGCCGCTGGCGGGCGGCATCCTGCTGCCCGAGGACGAGGCGGGCAACTGCCCGCTGTTCGCGCAGGCGCTGCGCCGGGCAGCCGAGGACGCCGGCGTGCGCTTCCGCTTCAACACGCCGGTCGACGCACTGGTCGTCGAAGGCGGCCGAGCCACGGGCATCATGGCGCGCGGTCATCGCTACGAAGCCGATGCCGTGGTCATGGCGGCGGCGGTCGGCAGCGTGCCGCTGCTGTCGGCCTGCGGCATCCGCATCCCGCTGTACCCGGTCAAGGGCTACTCCGCGACCGTGATGCTCGATCCGCTGGCGATCGGGCCGCGGCGCGCCCTGATGGACGAGGCCTACAAGACGGCCATCACGCCGTTCGCCAACCGCATCCGGATCGCGGGCACCGCCGAGCTCGGCAGCCCGCGGCTGACGCTGCGCGACGCCGCGCTGCGCACGCTGATGCGCGTCGCCTCCGACTGGTTTCCCGGTGCGGGGCGGTACTCCGATGCGCAGTTCTGGGTGGGCGCGCGGCCGATGCTGCCCGACGGCGCGCCGCTGCTGGGCCCCACGCCGGTGGACGGCCTGTTCCTCAACCTGGGGCACGGCTCGACGGGCTGGGCGATGGCCTGCGGCAGCGGGCGCGTGGTGGCCGACGTCGTGGTCGGACGCACGCCCGAGATCCCGCTCGACGGGCTGACCCTCGAACGCTACCGCTGAACCGCCATGAGCCGACTGCTGCGCGTTGGCGCGATCCGGTCCCTCGAACACGCCTGGCTGGGGGCGACCCCGCCAGGCGCCCTGATGCAGCGGGCGGCGAGCGCCGTGGCCGACGAGGCCGTGCGCATCGCGCGCCGTCTGCCGCGCGCCACGCCGATCGTCGGCCTGGTCGGGCCGGGCAACAACGGCGGTGACGCGCTGCTGGCGCTGGGCCTGCTGCGCGCGCGCGGGTTTCCGGTGCGGGCACTCGCGCTGAGCACGGCGCTGCCGGCCGCGGAGGACGCGGCCCGCGTGCGGGCGCGCTGGGATGCCTCCGGTGCCCCGCTGGACCCGATCGCGGCGCTGCCCGACTGGCTCGCGCAGCGGCCGCTGGTGATCGACGGACTGTTCGGCATCGGGCTCGGTCGGCCGCTCCAGGGGGCCGCGGCCGATGCGATCGGCCTGCTGAACGCAGCCCGGCTGGAGGTGGTCGCCGTCGACGTTCCCAGCGGCCTGGACGCGGATACCGGCGCGGTGGTCGGTGGCGCTTCCGGCGCGGTCGTGCGCGCGACCTGCACGGTGACGATGATCGCCGACAAGCCAGGACTGCACACCGCGGCCGGCGTCGACTGCGCCGGCCGGATCGTCGTCGCGGCGCTCGGCACCGACGGCCCGCTGCCGGACGCGGCCGCGTCTGCAGCGTCGCCCTCTTCACCCTCTTCACCGGTGACCGGCGCACCCCTCGCCGCCGCGCCGGTCCCGCAGACGCACGACACCGGCGTGCTGTTCGGACGCGCCGAAGCCCGCGCGCTGCTGCGCCCGCGCACGCGCGACAGCCACAAGGGCAGCTTCGGCAGCGTGCTCGTGATCGGCGGCGCCCAGGGCATGACCGGTGCGGCACTGCTGGCCGCGCGCGGCGCGCAGGCCGCGGGCGCCGGCAAAGTATTCGTGGCCTCGCCCGACGCGCCGGTGTTCGATCCGAGCCAGCCGCAGCTGATGACCCGCGATGCCGCGCGCGCCTTCGACGACGTCGACGCGATCGCGATCGGCTGCGGCCTGGGCCGCAGCGATGCGGCCCGCGCGCTACTGGAGCGTGCGCTGGATGCGGCGGTGCCGCTGGTGCTCGACGCCGATGCGCTGAACCTGATCGCGCACGTGCCGGAGCTCGCGCAGCGGCTGGCGACGCGTGCCGCGCCGGCCGCGCTGACGCCTCACCCGCTCGAGGCCGCGCGGCTGCTCGGGGTGCCGACACCGGCGCTGCAGGCCGGCCGGCTCGACGCCGCGATCGGCCTGGCCGCGCGCCTGCGCGCGGCGGTCGTGATCAAGGGCGCGGGCTCGGTGGTCGCGTCCCCCGACGGCGACTGGAGCGTGAACGACAGCGGCGGCCCCGCGCTGGCCACCGGCGGCACCGGCGACGTGCTGGCCGGGGTCGTTGCGTCGCTGATCGCACAGGGGCATCCGACCGTCGATGCGCTGCGACTGGGCGTCT
>JAKOZZ010000277.1 GCA_029779755.1 Pseudomonadota bacterium | reverse complement strand
CTACGCGGCGGCCAAGGCCGGCATCATCGGCCTGACGCGCTCGATCGCCAAGGAGACGGCGAAGTTCGGCATCACCTGCAACGCGCTGTGCCCCGCGGCCGACACGCGCATGATGATGAACGACGCCGTCATCGCCAACCAGAAGCGCAAGCTCGAAGCCGGTCTGCTCACCCAGGAGCAGTACGACCGCTTCTTCGCCGGGCGCGGCCCTGAGCACATCGCGCCGATGGTCGCCTACCTGTGCACCGACGGCGCCGATTTCATCAACGGACACGTGTTCCACGTCGAGAAGGGCCGCATCAACAGCTACTTCTACGGCGAGGACTTCAAGACGCTGACCAACGACGGCGCGCTGTTCACCGTCGACCAGCTCATCGAACTGATTCCCGCGACCGTGGCGAGCGGCCTCACGCCGGTCGTGCCGCCCGTGCGCATGCAGGACGCGATCCGCTCCACGGACGAGAAGAAACCCGCGGACGCGAGCAAGGTTGCCAGCACAAAGTAGGTCGCCAGCACAAAACAGGTCGCCAGCACAAAGTAGGTCGTATACGTACGGACATCGAGGCCACATCGAAATGAAATTCAGCTTCACACACGAGCAGGACGAGTTCCGCTCGAGCCTGCGCCGATTCTTCGCAGACCACTCGCCGTCGAAGGAAGTGCGGCGCCTGATGGACACCGAAGCGGGCTGGGAGCGTGCCGGCTGGCAGGCGCTGAACCGCGACCTGGGGCTGGCCGCGGTGCGGATCCCCGAGGCGTTCGGCGGGCACGGCTTCGGCTTCACCGAGCATTGCATCGTGCACGAGGAGATGGGACGCGCGCTGGTGTGCGCGCCGTACTTCTCGACCACCGTGCTCGGCGCCGGCGCGATCCTGAACGCCGGCAGCGCGCTGCAGCACGAGGCGTTGCTGCCGGGCATCGCGGCGGGCGACACGATCGCCACGCTGGCCGCCACCGAGGACGGCGGCCGCTGGGACGCCGCGTCGACCACGCTCACCGCCACCCGGTCCGGCAACGGCTACCGCCTGAACGGGCACAAGAGCTACGTGCTCGACGGTCACACGGCCGACCTGATCGTGGTGCTGGCGCGCGCGCCGGGCTCGACGGGAGATGCCGGGCTGTCGATGTTCACGGTGCGTGGCGATGCGGCCGGGCTGAAGCGCCGCCCGCTGGCCACGATGGATGCCACGCGCAAGCTCGCGCGGCTGGAATTCGCCGACGTGCCGGCCGAGCTGCTCGGAGAAGAAGGGGCGGGCGCCGGGTCGTTCGCGCGCACGATGGTCGAAGCCGCCGTGTGCCTGTCCAACGAGATGGTCGGCGGCGCCGCGCGGCTGCGTGAAGACGCACTGGCCTACGCGATGATGCGCATGCAGTTCGGGCGGCCGATCGCGTCGTTCCAGTCGATGAAGCACAAGCAGGCCGACATGCTGCTCGAGGTCGAGCTGGCGAAGTCGGCCGCGTACTTCGCTGCCGGTGCGCTCGACGAAGGCGATGCCGACGTGGCCGCGACGGCGTCCATCGCCAAGGCCGCCGCCAGCGACACCTACCTGCAGACGGCGATCCACGCGATCCAGATCCACGGCGGCATCGGCTTCACGTGGGATAACGACACGCACCTGTGGTTCAAGCGCGCCAAGAGTTCGGAAGTGCTGTTCGGCGACGCCCACTTCCACCGCGAGCAGATGCTGCAGCACCAGGCCGCCTGAGCCGGGTCCGAGGAGAACACGAGATGAGCGAAATCAACGAAGCAAGCGTGCGCGCCGAAGTGCGCGCCTGGCTCGAGGCGAACTGGAATCCCGACTACGGGCTGGTGGAGTGGCGCAACAAGCTGGTCGATTCCGGCTGGGGTGCGCCGACCTGGCCGAAGCGCTGGTACGGCCGCGACCTGCCGCAGGCGATGGTGCCGGTGATCGAGGAGGAGTTCAAACGCATCGGGGCGGTGGGCGTGGCCCGGGTCGGCATCCGCGTGCTGGCCGCGGCCACCATCCTGACGCACGGCACCGACGCGCAGAAGGAACGCTTCCTGCGCACGTCGATGACGGGCGAGGAGGCGTGGTGCCAGCTGTTCAGCGAGCCCGGCAGCGGGTCGGATGCCGCCGGTGCGGTCACGCGCGCCGACCGCAAGGGCGACCACTGGGTGATCAACGGGCAGAAGCTGTGGACGTCGGGCGCGCAGAAGGCCGACTGGGGCCTGCTGCTGGCCCGCACCGACTGGGACAAGCCCAAGCATGCGGGCCTGTCGTACTTCATCCTGAACATGCGCCAGCCCGGTGTGACCGTGCAGCCGCTCAAGCAGATGAACGGGCACGCCACGTTCAACCAGGTGTTCATCACCGATGCGATCGTGCCCGCCGACCACATGCTCGATCGCGAGGGCAACGGCTGGGCAGTCACCACCACGACGCTGATGCACGAGCGCCGCGGCGCCGACGCGCTGCGCGGGTGGGCCGTGGCCTCCGACCGCCGCGGCCGCATCTACGAGGAGGAGCGCGCCGAGATCGAGGTGGCGCTCGCGCCCTACAAGTGGTACCCGCAGCGCGCGGGCCGCATCGACCTGGTGATTCCGCGCGCCCGCGAGACGGGGTGCTTCGACGATCCGGTCGTGCGGCAGGAGATCGCGAAGCTGCTCGTGATGGCCAAGAGCGCCGAGTGGACCGCCCGCCGCGCCCGCACCGCGCAGGAGCAGGGCAAGCCGCAAGGCCCGGAGGGCTCGCTGGGCAAGCTCGCCGCCAGCAACGTGGCGCGTGCGGCCGCGCGCGTGCACACGCAGATCTCCGGCGCCGATGCCCTGCTCACGGGCGCCGACGGCGCCCTGAACGGCACGATCGTCGAGATCCTGGTGTCGGTGCCGGCGACCTCGATCGCGGGCGGCACGGACGAGATCCAGCGCAACATCATCGCCGAGCGCGTGCTGAACATGCCGCGCGACCCGAGCCCGGACGCGGGCAAGCCGTTCCGCGACGTGCCGCGCAATGCGGTGGGCTGACGGCGGGCCGTCGTGAGCGGATTTGCGGCGCTCGCGCCGTTCCGCTCGCGCAGCTACCGGTTCCAGTGGCCGGCCGACCTGTGCACGGCTTGGGCGCTGGAGATGGAGACGATCATCCTCGGCTGGTACGTGCTGGTCGAGAGCGGCTCGGTGCTGCTGCTGACGGTGTTCGGAGCGCTGCAGTTCGTCGGCACGCTGCTGTCGCCCCTGATCGGCGTGCTGGCCGACCGGCTGGGGCTGCGCAACGTGCTCGCCGGCATGCGCCTGGCGTATGCGGTCTGCGCGTCGGTGATCCTGGCGCTGGCCGTCTCCGGGCGCCTCGACCCGACGCTCGTGCTGATCGTGGCGGCCGTCTCCGGTCTCGTGCGGCCGTCCGACATCGGCATGCGCAGTGCACTGGTCGGTGCGACCGTGCCGGCCGTGCACCTGGTGTCGGCGATGTCGATCTCGCGCACGACGATGGATTCGGCCAAGGTCGGCGGCGCGCTGGCCGGTGCAGGCTTCATGGCGGCGTTCGGCATGGCGCCCGCGTACGTGGTCATCACGGGCATCTACGTGACCGGCGCGCTGCTCACGCTGCTGGTGGAGGGCGGTCGCCGGGTGCCGCACGCCGCAGCGGTCCCGGGCACGGGCGTGGTCACGGGGATGGGCGCGGGCGCGAAGCCGCCCGCACGGCCCTCGCCGTGGCGCGACCTCAAGGAAGGCATCGTCTACGTCTGGCGCACCCCCCAGCTGCTGGCCGCGATGAGCGTGGCGGCGCTGGTGAACCTGACGGCCTTCCCCCTGACCGGCGGGCTGATGCCCTACATCGCGCGCGACATCTTCCACCTCGACCAGCAGGGCCTGGGATGGATGGTCGCGAGCTTCTCCTGCGGCGCCTTCATCGGCTCGGTGAGCCTCAGCGTGTTCGGCACGCGCGTGCAGCCGGCGCGCATGATGATGGCCACCTGCGTGATCTGGTACTTCTGCCTGCTCGGCTTCGCGTTCGCGACCACGCTGCCGATGGCGCTGCTGCTGCTGCTGGCGGCCGGTCTCGCGCAGAGCATCAGCATGATCACGCTGGCGATCATGCTGCTGCGCACCTCCGAGGAGCGCTTCCGCGGGCGCATCATGGGCGTGCGGATGCTCGCGATCTATCCGCTGCCGCTCGGGCTGCTGATCGCCGGGGCGATGATCCCCGTGATCGGTTTCCGTGCCACCGCAACGATCCTGGTCGTGACCGGTCTGGCGCTCACCCTGGCGATCACGATGGGCTGGCGCAGCCATCTGGTGCACCGGGAGGCGGTCGGCAACGCGCGCTGAGCGGACGGCGCCGGGCCGGTGCGCGCCCGGCACCCGACATGGGTACACGCAGCCCGTTTAGCATGGCGCATCGGACATGTGTGGAGGTGGGTGATGGGCTGGTTCTCGAAATCCGACGACTTCTTCCTGGCGACGATCGTGCCGGACGGCGAGGGGGCGCGCGTCGAGCGCTACCTGGGCATCGTCAACGGCGAGGCGATCATCGGCGCGAACATCTTCCGCGATCTCTTCTCCTCGGTCCGCGATGTGGTCGGCGGCCGGGCGGGCGGCTACGAGCGTGCGCTGGCCGGCGCACGCACTGCCGCGCTCGACGACATGAAGGCCGCGGCGAAGGACCTGGGCGCCGACGGCATCGTCGGCATCGATTTCGACTACGAGGTGCTGGGCGAGACCAACGGCATGATGATGGTCTCGGTGAGCGGCACCGCCGTGAAGATGGCGTGAGCGGC